>JASFTE010000384.1:0-5300 GCA_050114035.1 Armatimonadota bacterium
CCGCCCACATGGCCGTCGGCGTGGACTTCGTCCTGCTCGAGACGTTCATCGCCATCGAGGAGCTCGAAGCGGCCGTGCAGGCCGCCAGGCAAGCCGCGCCGGACCTCCCGCTCGCCGCTACCATGTCCTTCGACCGCGGGGACCGCACCAGTTTCGGGGTGGACGGCGAGACGGCTGCCACGCGCCTCGTGGAGCTGGGGTGCGACATCGTCGGCGGCAACTGCGCGTACGGAGACGGGCTCGTGACCGCGCTGGCGGCGATGCGCGGGGCCGTGCGGGTGCCGCTGCTGTGCCAGCCGAACGCGGGGCTGCCACAGCTCGTGGACGAGCAGACAGTGTTCCCGGCCGGTCCGGGGGAGTTCGGGGAGTTTGCGGCGCGGCTCAGGGACGAGGGGGTCACGCTGTTCGGGGGATGCTGTGGGACGACGCCGGCGCACATTGAGGCGGTGGCAAAGGCGGTCAAGTCGTGATCGGCCCACGTGTCGGGCTACACTGAATTCAGCGGCAGATGGGCCAATGGCCTGCCCATGATACTTCACACCCGGGGCTGCAGCCAGTTCTGAGGGCGGCTCCGGGCCGGGAGGAATGTGTGCAAATGGAGTTTCCGGATGATCTGAAGTACACCGAGGGCCACATGTGGGCGCGAGTGGAGGGGAGTGCAGTGACGCTGGGCGTCACGGCGTATGCGTCCGAGGAGATGGGCGAGATCGTGTACGTGCAGCTCCCGGACGAGGGGGAGCAGGCGGAGGCCGGGGAGCCGTTCGGGTCCATTGAGTCCACGAAGGCCATCGAGGACCTGATGTCGCCGGTGGGCGGCAAGGTGGCGAAGGTCAACAGCGAGGTCGTGGACGCGCCGGAGACGATCAACCGGGACCCCTACGGCGAGGGCTGGCTGCTGGTGGTCGAGGCGGGGGACGTGTCGCCGGTTGAGGGGCTGCTGAGTGCGGAGGACTACCAGAAGCAGGTTGAGGCGTAGAGGGCCACAGGCTCTGGGTCCTGGGTTGACGGCATGCGTTGCGGCGTGTGAGTCGGCGGGCCGGGCGGAGGAGGCCCGGCTCTGTTGTGTGTCCGGAAAAGCGGCGAGGGATACCGTGACGGCGAGGGAGCAGGCAGAACCATGAACGGCCTGCAGGCCCGATGGCGGCTAATACGATCCCGCTTCGCCAACGGCCGGGAGAATATGGCCGTGGACGAGGCGCTCCTGCTGTCGGTCGCCAGGGGGGACGCAGCGCCGACGCTGCGGCTGTACGGGTGGCGCCCGCCCGGCGTGAGTCTCGGGCACTTCCAGGAGATCGAGGGGCAGATCGATGTCCAGGAGTGTGCGCGGCGCGGCTACACCATCGTGCGCCGGCCGACGGGCGGCAGGGCGATCCTGCACGATGATGAGGTGACATACAGCGTCGCCGTGAGGCAGGCGGACTTGGCCGGTGGGGAGAGGCTGATCGAGTCGTATCGGGAGATATCGAGGGGGATTGAGGAGGGGCTGAGGAGGATCGGAGTCGAGGCAGGCATGGCGCAGGAGAAGATCCAGGGGTCAGGATCGCTGCCGGCGGCGTGTTTTGCGAAGGCGGCGCGGAGCGATATGACCGTTGATGGGCGGAAGATCGTGGGGAGCGCGCAGGCGAGAAGGTATGGGGCGATACTGCAGCATGGGTCAATTCCGCTGCGCGTGCATGTGGCGAATGTCGCGGCCGTTATGGCGCCGGACCGAAGGGCGCGGAAGGTGCTGGGGGAGGCGGCAGTATCGGTGTCGGATGCAGCGGGGCGCGACGTGAGCTTTGAGGAGATGTGCGAGGCGTTGGAGGCAGGATTCCAGGAGGGATTGGGCGTGAGCCTGGCCGAGGGTGAGTTGACGGGGGAGGAGCGGAGGATGGTTGAGTGGTTGAGGGAGAGGAAGTACGCCAGCGAGGAGTGGAATCTGGCGAGGCAGGAGCGCGCGCAGATGGAAGGCGGGAGGCGGCAGAGCCCCTCCCCTACTGAGAAGGCGAAGGCAGATTCAGGCGAATAGCTTCGTGATCTCGTCCTGGTCGTAGCGGGGCAGGTCGGTGAGCTCGGCGGCGCGGCGGAGTCTCACGCCCTGGTGCGACGGGAGAATGTTGCCCACGATGCCGCAGTCGAGGCCCTCGTCGAGGAGGGCCCACATGATCTGCATGGCGTGGGCCTCGGGGGCGGAGATGAGGAGAGCGCCGGAGGCGATGACGCCGAGGGAGTCGAGCTCGAGCTTCTCCCATAGCTCCCCGTAGGGATTCAGCCGCTGCAGCTCCTCGAAGTCCACCTCAACGCCGACGTTGGCCGCGATGGCGAGCTCCCAGATGCCGGTGACGACGCCGCCCTCGGTCGGGTCGTGCATGGCGTGCACGCGGCCGGCCCGGCAGGCGATGCGGGCATCGCGCACCACGCTGATGCCCGGGTCGTGGAGCAGGTTGCGCAGGCGGGCGATCGCGTCCTCCGAATGGCCCAACTGCCTGAGGAACGCAGGCTTCTCCCGGGCGAGGATGGCCGTGCCCTCGAGCGCGACGGCCTTGGTGAGCAGGAGCAGGTCGCCGGGTTTGGCCCCGGCGGTGTGCACCAGGTGACTTCGGGCGACCTCCCCGAGCATCTGGCCGATGACGATGGGGCGGTCGAGGCCGTGCGTGACCTCGGTGTGGCCGCCGATGAGTGACACGCCGAGCTCGGCGCAGGCAGCGGCGATCTGGTCGAAGATCTCGGTGGCACACTCCTCAGTGGTCCGCCCCTCCGGGAGCAGGACGGTTGCGAGGAACCACTTCGGCGTGGCGCCGCTGGTGGCGATGTCGTTGGCGTTGATCGTGACGGCGTACCAGCCGATCTCGTCAGTGGCGAAGGTGATGGGATCGGTCTTCGCGACCAAGCAGACGTCATGCATCTCGATGACGGCGACATCCTCGCCGATCTGCGGGCCGACCAGGACACGGTCGTCGTTCATGGGAGCCTTCGCGAGGAGCTGGCGGAGGGTCTCCAGGTTGAGTTTGCCGATGGGGAGATGCTCGGGCATAGCTGGCAGGCGGTTGTGCGTTCTGGGCCAGCCGGGGGCGGCGCCGGGCGCCCCCATGAGAGCCTTCGGTCCTCCGGCCCTACAACTCCGGTATGTGTGCCGGGAGGAGGGCCGCCGACTCGAGGATGAGATCGGCGCCGGCCTGCTCCAGTTCGCCCGGGTCCGAACCGCTGGTCAGGACGCCGATCGTGGTGAGGCCGGCATTCCTCCCCGAGATTATATCGCTCACGTGATCGCCGACCATGACGGCCTCGTCGGCTGAGCAGCCGAGCTCGCGGAGGGCGGCCAGGAGATGGTCGCGGTGCGGCTTGACGTTGGGGACCTCGTCGCGGGTGAGGATGGCGTCGCAGGCAAAGGAATGCCGCGCGCGGACGCGGCGCACGCACTGGCGGCAGTTGCGCGTAACGATGCCCACCTTGATGCCGCGCCGCTCCAGCTCGACCAGGCCCTCCGCGACGCCGGGGAAGAGGCGCGCGCGGTCGGCGGCCTCGAGCTCGATGGCCAGGATCGCCGCCGCCGCCGCGGCGGCGAAGCGCCGGGCGGTCGGGGTGGAGTCACCCAGGTGCTCGCGACCTGCAGCCACCATTTCCAGCACCCACCGACCGTCGAGGAGCTCCGGCGGGACGCCCTCGGACTCAGCCAGGCGTCGCACGTCGCCGCGCATGGCGCCGAAGTCTATCTCGGTGCGCGCAACGGTGCCGTCGAAGTCGAGAAGGACGGCTCGGATGTGACGCAGGTTCAAGGTCCTGGGTTCTGGGCTCTGGGCTCTGGGCTCTGGGCTCTGGGTTCCAGGTCAACGGCAGAGCCGAGAGTGCGCGCGCTGGGTTAGTCGCCGGCAGCAGGAGGCTCCTCGGCCGCGGCGGGCGTCGGCTCGGACCTGGTCTGCTCCCAGAGCCGGTCGATGAGCTGGCCCAGTTCCTTCTGCTCTCGCTCGTAGGCGGCGAAGC
This sequence comes from Armatimonadota bacterium, assembly GCA_050114035.1. GTDB lineage: Bacteria > Armatimonadota > Zipacnadia > JAUWAU01 > JAUWAU01 > JAUWAU01. The sequence continues at coordinate 3,961 of JASFTE010000384.1, forward strand.
CCTCCGTGCGGAGCGCCTCCTGGGCGCGGTAGTACTGGTCGCGGATCTGCCGCACCAGCGCCGTCGCCTCGGGCGTTAGGGCCGGCGCGACGCCGGGGCGGGGAGTGACCGCGCCCACGTCCGGGCGGGGGGTCACCGCGCTCCGCGCGGCCCCGGGGCCGAACATTTTGTTCAGGGCTTCGTCGAGGGTGGCGCCCCATGCGATCCTGTCGTTGGCGCCGATCACGACGATCCTGAGCTCGGGTATCCCGGAGCGTACCGCCTGCACATAGAGCGGCTCGAGGTACAGCACGGAATCCGCGATAGGTATGACCAGCAGGTTGCCCCGGATGACGGAGCTGCCCGTGCCGCCCCATAGGGTCTCCATCTCGGAGATCTCCCCGTCAGCGCCGATGGCGACCTCGACCATCATGGGCCCCTGGATCATGCGGTCCTTGGGGAACTTGTACACCATCAGCTCCCCGTAGTGCTCCGGGTCGCAGCGGGCGCACATCCAGGCGAGCATGTTCAGATCGCTCTTGCCGAAGGGCGTGAACGGGGTCATGAGGAGGAACTCGGCGTCGCGCCCCCCGTCGCCCTCCGGGAGCGTCATGACCACGTAGTAGGCCTCCATGGTCCGCCGCGTGCCGGCGAATTCCTCGTCCGGGAAGTCCCAGCGGTCCTCCTGCTGGTAGAAGTCAGTCACGTTCTGCATATGGTAGAGTTGATACATCTGTGATTGTATTATGAACTGGACTTCTGGATACCTGATGTGCTCCCCGAGCGACGTGGGCATCTCCGTCCTGTCCTTGAAGACATCCGGGAATATCTTCCGGAAGGTCTGCAGGATGGCATCCTGGTCGTCGAAGACGTAGAAGTCCACGGTGCCGTCGTAGGCGTCCACGCACACTTTGACGGCGTTGCGCATGTAGTTCAGGTTCAGCTTCTGAGAGCCGATCATGGCCTGCTCGGAGTAGGGATAGCGATCGGTGACAGTGTAGGCATCAGTGATCCAGTGGAGCTTCTCGTCCGCGATGACGAGGTACGGATCCCAGTCCAGGGCCAGGAAGGGCGCGATGGCGCTGATGCGCTCGTACACGGTGCGGTGCATCAGAATGCGGCTCTCGGGCCAGACGTCGGAGCTGAAGAGAAGCGGCCAGGACCGGAACCGGGCGAAGAAGGCAAACCGCCTGAAAAACCCGGAGATCGGCACGCCGCCCTTGCCCCCCTTGTCCAGGTACCGGGTCATGACGTTTTCGCTAGCCTCGGGATCGGATTCGCCGGGATCGAGCGAAGGCGCCTCAGTGGCAATGGCGGGGTAGTCGAACTCGTCGCCGGCGGCGCCCACGATACAGAAATCG
>JASFTE010000385.1:0-5295 GCA_050114035.1 Armatimonadota bacterium
AACCCGTAGTACGGCACGGGGACTGCATCGATCCGGCCGGAGCTCCACATGCCGCCGCTCTCGGGGAACTCCTGCGGGTCGAGCGTCTCCGGGGGCACGCCCTTGGGCAGCCCGAAGGTGCGCAGGTGGACCTTCCCGACGGAGTGCGTGCGGTAGCCGGCATCGGCGAGGGCCTGAGGCAGCGTCGGGATGCGCGGATCCAGCGGAATGCCATTGGTGCGCACGCCGTGCCCGCGGGCGGTACGGCCCGTGAACATCGTCGCCCGGTCCGGCATGCACAGGGGATTGTTCACATAGGCGCGATCGAATCGAATGCCGCTCGCGGCCAGCCGATCGGTGTTCGACGTGCTCAGGACAGGATTCCCGGCGCAGCCGAGATGGTCGGCTCTCTGCTGATCGGTGACGAAGCACAGGAAGTTGGCACGCTGGTCTGGGATGATCGTTCACCTCCGGAGCGACGGCAGACACGCTTCGCCATGTGCGCAACGTGGGCCTTCCGGCAGGCGCGTTCCTCCGGTATCGGCCACGGGCAGGAACCTGAGGCCATGCCTGCGAAGAAGAGCAGGACCCGATCATCCTATCAGATGGGAGTGGACGCGAATGCTGTATCGCCCTTTCGGGAAGACGAGCTGGGACGTGTCGGCCATCGGCATGGGCTGCTGGAACATCGGGAATCAGTGGGGCGCGGTGGACGATGCCACAGCATGGTCCACGGTGCGCACCGCATTCGACCACGGCATGAACCTGTTCGACGTGGCTGAGTCATACGGGGACCCCAACGGTCTCTCGGAGGAGCGCCTCGGCGCGGCATTGGCCGGCATTCGGCACCAGGTCTACATCGTGAGCAAGATCGGCCACTGGGGCGAGCGCACCGGGCAGGCAGTGGCGAAGACCACCGTGGACATGATCCGGCTGTGCTGCCATGCGTGTCTGCATCGCCTGCGCACGGACTGGATCGACGTGATGCTGTGCCACGAGGGCAACATCGAGGATCCGAGCGTCTACCTGGAGGCCTTCGAGGTGCTGAAGCAGCGCGGTCGGATTCGCGAGTATGGCATCTCGACCGACAGCATCGAGGTGCTGCAGCGGTTCAACGCCAACGGCACGTGCAGCGTCGTGCAGGTCAACTACTCCCTGCTCAACCGGCGGGCCGAGGCTGAGGTGCTGCCGTACTGCGAGGAGCACAACATCGGCGTCATGATTCGCGGCCCGTTGGCGCAGGGACTTCTGTCTGGCCGGTACACGACGGACTCTGTGTTCACCGACTCGGTGCGCTCGAAGTGGAACCCCGACGGCGAGCAACGAGCGGACTTCGAGGCCAAGGCCGCCACGGTGGAGCGGCTCAAGCAGGCGGTCGAGCCCGGTGAGGAGATGGTGACGGCGGCGCTGCGCTTCACGACTTCCCCCGGGGCAGATCCCGTGTCCATCCCGGGCCCCAAGTCGCCGGAACAGGCCATCATGAACGCCGCGGCCGGGGATAGGACGCTGTCTGCGGATGAGATGCAGCAGTTGATACGCCTTCTGGGCTGAGGACCGCGGGCGAGAGCATCGCCGCCTCGCGCGCTGCCGACACAGCCGCGCTCACCTCGCCCGAGGTCGCCGCCGTCATCCAGGAGAGAGGAATGGAGCTCGTCGGCTACCGCGACCTGCGGGACGGGATGCGGGAGGAAGGGGAGCTCTGACAGCGCCACCGCGCCGAGGGAGTACGAATGCCAGAACCCAGGTGGATTGACACGCACATCCACGTGAGCGATCGGACCGGCGACGGCAGCCATCGCGAGCATCTCGTCGAGGACCTCATGGCGGTCCTTGACCGCTGCGACGCCGACCTGCGCTTCATCATCAGCCCCGACGCGCAATGGAACCGCATCGTGACGGAGGACGACGACGGCGTCCCGCGAGCAGCGGAGTTCATCCGGGGCCTCACCGAGCGCGCCCCGTACGGCCTGTATGGAAGCTGCCTCGTCAACCCGCACTTCCTCGACGCGTCGCTCAGGACCATGGAGGCCTGCTTCGAGAACTGGGGCTTCGTGCAGCTTGGCGAGTTGCTGCAGTACATGATGGACTACGACGTGGACACGGACGAGGTCGAGGCGTTGGTGCGCCGAGCCGTGGAGTATGATGTCCCGGTGCAGGTGCACATCTCCACGTCCAACACGCGGACGGGCGCGTCGAGCTTCGGCACGGATCAGCTCCGCGACCTCTTCGGCCTCGTGGAGCGCGTGCCTGAGGCCAAGTACATCCTCGCCCACGCGGTCGGGATGCCCGACGACGACCCGCCCGTGGTGGACGAGTACCTCGACATGATCGACGCACAGTATGGGGACTGGCCGGAGAACTTCTGGGCGGAGATTCGGGACTTCAGCTCGCCCGGCGTTCGGAGCGTACTGGATCGCGTCCCCCACAACCGCCTGATTGCGGGCACCGACTGGACAACTCGCGTCGGGCCGCCATTCCCGGCGTACGGAACCCTCTTCACGTCTCGCGCCGACGAGGAGAACCCCTTCCCCCCCTGCGTCGGCTCCTTCATGGACTTCCTGAGGCAGTTCGGCGCAACGGAGGACGACATCGAGGCCATCGGCCACCGGAACGCCGGCGAGCTGCTCGGCATCGACTGGAACTAGGCTCCCGTCCCCGGCACAGTCCGGCCGGCCTACCGAGAGACCGTGTCGCCAGGCGGGGGCGGATCAGCCGGCCGATCCACGCCGATCGCCGTGGACTCGACGAAAGTGTCTCAGCCGGCCCTCAGCTCAGTCCCATCGCCACCAGGTTCCGGTAGCTGATCGCCAGCGACTCGAACGGGTCGCGATCGTAGCACTGGTCCTGCTCGACGAGGTAGTACTCCACGCCGCCCGCTTCCGCCGCCTCCATGATGGCCGGCCAGTTGAGGTTCCCCTCACCGACCTCCGCGAAGCGCTGCTCGCGCTCGGGCGTGATGCACATGTCCTTCAGGTGCAGCAGCGGCTCCCGCCCGGCGCATTTGCGCACCCATTCGGCCGGGTCGCCTCCGCCCGCCTGAATCCAGTACGTGTCGATCTCGGCCTTCACCACGTCCGGCGAGCCGTCCTCGTACAGCATCGCCAGCCACGTCCTGTCCCCGCACCTCACCAGCTCCTGGTTGTGGTTGTGATATGAGAAGTCCATCCCCTCGGCCGCGAGCCCCTCGGCGATGGGCGCGAGCTCGTCGAGCAGTTGCTTCAGCCCGTCCACGCTCCGGTAGTGCGGCGGCACGCCCCCGACGGCGGGATGCGCGCACTTGTATAGCTTGTGCTCCTCGATCACCCCATCCAGGTCCTCTCGGAAGCGCGGCCAGCCGGTGTGCGTCGAGGCCACGGTCAGCCCGCAGTCCTCCATGATCTTGGCGACGTCCTTCGGGTCCGCGGGTCCGAAGCCCGATATCTGGACCGACGTGTACCCGATCTCGGCCACCTTCTTGCAGCTCGCCTCGATGTCGGGAAGCGTCTTGCAGAAGTCCCGCACCGTGTACATTTGCGCGCCGACAATGCCTTTGGCCATCTGAATCTCCCTATCTGGCATCGAATGCCTGTGGTCTACGCACGCCCGCTGCCGGACGTGGTGCTGTGAGAGTCGTCTAGTCGTCCACGACCCCCGGCCCGAAGGGCGCCAGGCGAAGCGTCGCGTACTTCGATCCTCCCAACGGGTGGTCGTCCGTCTCGCGGATGATCCGCCACGCCTGCGCCATCAGCTTCCGCAAGCGCTCCTGACACGCCGGGTTCCCGGCGAGATTCCGCAGTTCGTGGGGATCATCGTCGAGGTTGTACAATTCGTCGAAGTCGAACCCGTTCCACACGAGCTTCCACCGTCCGTCCCAGATCACCCGCTGCGTGAACCAGTAGCGCGTCCCGTAGTATTCGGCGTATCCGGTCCTGTAGTTCTTCGACTCCCCATCCGGATCGCGCAGCACAGGGGCGAACGACCTGGACTCCGGCTCGCCGATCGTGTCGAGCCCGGCGAGTTCCAGCAGCGTCGGGCACAGATCGTGCAGGCCGACGCGCGCGTCGCTCACGGCCCCGGTGGCGATGCCGGGGCCGCTCATCACCAGCGGGATGTTATAGGCCTCTTCGAACGCCCCGACGTTCTTCTGGTACAGCCCATGGGCCCCCAGGAACTCGCCGTGATCCGTGGTGAGCACGACGACAGTGTCATCGAGCTGCCCGGCCCGCTCGACCTGGTCGATCAGTCGCCCGAACTGCTCATCGATCTCCGTGATGGAGGCGTAGTAGCACGCCGCGGCCTCCTTCTTCTGCTTCTCCGTAAGCCCGGCGAAGACGCGGGCCGCCTTCCAGTACAGCCCCGGCCGGTCCGTGAGGTCGTCGTTCCAGTTCCGCGGCACCGGGATGTCGTCCACACTGTAGCGCTCGAAGGCCTCGCGCGACGTCACGAAGGGATCGTGCGGCTCCAGCACGCTCGCGAAGCAGCACCATGGCTCTGTCTTTCCCATGGCATCGTCGAGGAACTCAGCCGCCAGGCTGCTCGTGATCCCCATCCCGCGCTTCTCCGGCGGCGTGTCGTGGACGCCATAGAGCAGCGCGTCCGGATAGCCCTGCGGGCCGGAGATGGACTTGCTCAGCGAGTACGTCGGCTGCGCTGGTTCTGCGCCGCGGACCTTCGCGGCGTGCTTGCTGTGCAGCCCTCCGCTGCTCTCGCCATTGACCTGCCAGCCGAACTGCGTGAGGTCGTTGGACCGCTCCACGTGCCACTTCCCGAAGTACCCGGTCCGATAGCCCGCATCCGCCAACCGCTGCGCCCAGTGCGGCTTATCCGTCCGCAGTACCGCCTGGTCGTCGTGCACGCAGTGCGTCACCGTCAGCACGCCGTGCGAATGCGGCAGCAGGCCGGTCATCAGGCTCGCACGCGCCGGCGAGCACACTGCATTCGGCGTGTACGCGCGGGAGATGCGCACGCCCCGCTCGGCGAGGCGGTCGAAGTTGGGCGTCTGGCACGGATGGTCAGGCGCCAGCACTCGCCCCTGCATCTGGTCCGTCATCAGGAAGAGAATGTTAGGCTTGCGCGCAGCCACAGAGCTGGCCCCCGATGCACCGGACTGCCCGAGCACCGATATCGAGGCAGCCGTGGATATTCCCCGACTCAAGAACTGACGTCGCGTCGTCGGCTCCATCGCTCACTTCCCGGCCGGCTTCCTCTGCCGCTTGCCCCACAGATGCGCCCGGGCCGGATCGTAGTCCTCGTTCAGCGTCGGCATCTTGGCGTTGACGGACTTGCGCCACTGGTCCAGCCTCTCCCGCAGCTCCGCGGCCTTCTTCGGCGCATTCT
>JASFTE010000386.1:0-5291 GCA_050114035.1 Armatimonadota bacterium
CGTGATCAAGCGTGCCGCTGATGCCGTCGGCGCCGAGCGCATCGTGTTCGGGAGCAACGCCCCGGGGGGCATTCCGGTGCTGTGCGTCGAGGCCATCAGGCGGCAGGACTTCACGGAGGAGCAGCTGGAGCTGATCTTCTGGCGCAATCTGGCGCGCATATACGGCATTGAGTAGGGCGGGGGCTGGACAGGCGGGGGATATATGTGGCATATCCTCTGCGGGACGGCGCCTGTTGGCCGGGCAACGCATGATTGTGAGCGGGAACGGGTATCGATCATGCGACGCGTCATGGTCATCCGAAGCACGTTGGATCAACTCAGTGCAGTGAAGCAGTGGATGCGCGAGCTCGTCGAGCGTGTGGGCCTTGGCCCGCGCGAGGCCTTCGACATGACGCTCGCGGTCCACGAGGCGGTCGTCAACGCCATCCTGCACGGCAACAAGAAGGACCCCGGCAAGCGCGTCGAGATCCTGCATCTGTGTAAGAATGGGCAGTTGACCGTGCAGGTGAAAGACGAGGGCGGCGGGTTCGACGTACAGGGCGGTCTGGCTCAGGCCCGGAAGAGCCTTGCCCCCACTGCGCCCTCGGGGCGTGGCCTGTTGCTCATCACGAAGCTTGCCGACGAGGTCATCTACAACGAGCGGGGTAACACGGTGCAGTTGACGAAGTTCGTCAGGCAGCGAGGCTGAACATCCCGTCGCCACCGTGTGGCCTGGGTGGCTCGCCCACCCGTGTCTTTCCTCTTACGCCCTCCGGAACTCTCCCTCCTCACCCACCGACCCCACCGGCCGCAGTGCCACGTGCCCACTCCCCTGCTGCACGGCGCCCAGCTTCCAGGCGTCTATGCCGTGCGCCCGCGCGATGTCCAGCACGGCGCCGGCATTCCGGTCCGCGCACACGACACAGAAGCCTACCCCCATGTTGAAGACGGCGTACATCTCCTCGTCCGTGACACCGGCGGCGCGCTGGATGAGCCCGAAGACGGGCGGCGGCTCCGGGTGATACTTGATGACGTAGTCCACATCGCTGCGGAGTCGCAGCAGGTTGAGCAGCCCGTCGCTGGTGATGTTCGCCAGGCCCTTCACGTCGGCGTCCGAGCGCAGGATCTCCAGCGCCAAGCGCACGTAGATCCTCGTGGGCTCCAGCAGCTCCTCGCCCACGGTGCGGCCCAGCTCCTCCACGTGGCTGTCGATGGCCAGGTCCATCTGCTCCAGGAGCGCCTTGCGTGCCAGCGTCAGGCCGTTGCTGTGGATGCCGCTGCTGGCCAGCCCGATTATCGCATCCCCCGGCTCGACGTCCTCGCCCGTCAGAATGCCATCGAGCGGCACGAGGCCGAAGGCGGCCCCGGCGAGGTCGAAGCCCTTGCCCTCAACCGCCCCCTTGACGATCTCCTTGAGCTGCGCGATCTCGCCGCCGGGGATGGTGATGTTGGCCTGCACGGCGCCTTCATAGAGGCCCTTGCCGATCCCCTCGAGCAGGTCCTCGTCCGGCTCCTCGACGGCGAGGTAGTCCACCATGGCGATGGGCTCGGCGCCGACGCATATCAGGTCGTTGACGTTCATCGCGATACAGTCGATGCCGACTGTGTCATACTTGCCCATGAGCTGCGCCACGAGCACCTTCGTGCCGACGCCGTCGGCGGAGAGGGCGAGGCCCAAGCCGTGCCCGATATCCACGACGGTGGCGTAGTGGCCCGATGGCAGCACCGACTGCCCGACGCCCTCGCGGAGCTCGTTCGCCTTCGCCAGCCAGCCGACGAGCCCGGGAAGGGCGCGCGCCTCGCGGACCTGGTCCACGCCGGCGTCGCTGTACGTGAGTGGCTTCCTTTGCTTGCCCATGATGTGCTGGGGGCCTCCGTGAGAGTCGTTCGGCTCGTGTCCGGAAACGTCCTCTGGGGGCAGACGGACGTGCACTTGCCCGGTTGCAGGGACGAGCTCACGGCGTGCCTTCGTTGCTCGGGCCTGCGAACCTGCAACGCGGACCGTCGCTCTGGCTGTTTCGGCCCGGCGGTGTCTCCACAACGGCAAGGTGGCCGAGAGAGGAACTGCGTGGGCGGCTGAGGAAAGGTGCATTGCTGGGCCAGCGGATGCGCCATGTCCGCTGCTGGCCGGCAGGGAGGCTCTGATGGACCAGCCGTTCTCTCGTAAGGCGGCTTCGTACTTCGATGAGGGGCTAGCGGCCCTGGACGCCGGTCGTTCGGCCGAGGCTGTGACGGCATTCGGCCGTACGGTGGAGCTGGAGCCGGAGCACCCGGACGCCCTGGTTGGGCTGGCGACGGCCCAGGCACAGTGTGACGATTACTCGAGCGCCCTGTCCACTTTTGAGCGAGCGCTTCGGGTGGCGCCGGGACATGCGCCCGCCCTGCTCGGGATCGCCTTCACGCACCTTGCCGCTGGGGACCACGAGCAGGCGCTGCCGGTAATCGAGCAGGCCCTGCAGAACCTGCCGCCGGATGTCGGCACAGAAGCGCATGTTTGCTGCGCAGAGGAGTTGGCAGAGGCGGGCTTGCTGGAGGAGGCGCGCGACGTCCTGCTCAAGGCCATCGAGCGCCACTCGGACTGCGCCGAACCACACTTCGCTCTGGGTCGGATCGAGCTTGAGCTTGGGCAGTTCGAACAGGCAATTGCCGCGTCGAAGCAGGCCATCGCTCTCGACCCCGAATGGGGGCCGGGGCAGGCCCTCCTCGGCACGGCGTTGCTCGCCGACGAGCAGGTGGCAAAAGCCGTCGTGGCCTTCGAGCGCGCCCTCGCGCTCGGCCCTGACGATGCCGGGCCGCGCGCGGGGCTGTCGGTGGCCCTGGCCGAGATCGGGAAGGGCAAGTACGCTCTCGGCGAAGCCGAGCGTGCGGTGGAGCTCGCGCCCGATGATCCGGACATCCTCTGCACGGTGGGCCGGACCCATGTCTCGCTCCGTCAGTGGCCCGAGGCTGCGGAGGTGCTGCGGCGAGCCATCGAGCACGACCCGACAATGCCGCAGGCGTATCTGGGCCTGGTGGAAGTGGCCATGGGATTGGGCGATGATGGTATGCTGCGCGAGGCCATGTCGGGGCTGCGGCACGCGGCGCCGGAAATGGTGGCGGAGCTGGAGGCCGTCTCGGCTTTCGCCGTGCCCGAAGCGCCCGCTCCCACACCGCGCCGAAAGCCCCGCAAGCGCCGCTCCGCTCGTTCCGGGGACGAGGTGTACCAGCTACGGATTGACCTGGCAGGCTTCAGGCCCCCCATCTGGCGTCGTGTGCTCGTCACCAGCGACACGACGCTGGCCACGCTGCACTGGATCATCCAGGTGGCGATGGGCTGGGACAACAGCCACCTGCACCACTTCGAGATCGGCGGCATTCGGTACTCGGACCCGGAGTTCGACCTCGACTTCGTCCAGGATGAGACCCGCGTCTCTCTCGAGGAGTTGGGGCTGCGGGTGAAGAGCAGGCTTGACTACTGCTACGACTTCGGCGACGACTGGGAACATACCATCCGCGTGCAGAAGATCCTCCCGGCCAAGCAGCGCACGGGCTGTCCCGTGTGCACCACCGGGAGACGCGCCGCGCCACCAGAGGATTGCGGAGGCATTGGGGGCTATGGTGCCATCCTCGAGGCGCTCCGGCGCCCGGACGACCCGGAGAACGCGGACCTGCTGGAGTGGGTCGGGGACGAGTACGACCCCGAGGCCTTCGACATCGAGTCCGTCAATGGGCGGCTGCAATTCCTGAGGCCGAAACCAAAGCCGGAGAAAGCCCCGAAGCAGAAGAAACGCCGACGCAAGCAGGAGCGCTGAGCCGCTCGAGTGCGCCACTGCGGGAGGGAGACCCATGAGCACGCCACGAAGATCTGCCGGGACGCGCAGCGGGGCGCGGGTGCGTGGTCCCCGCTCCGGGGGCGCGAAGATCCCGGATGCCCTGAAGCTGGCCATCGAGCAGCGCATCCTCGCCTGCGCCGAGGAGCATTTCGCCGGCAAGTACAGCCGCATTGACGTGCGTTTCCGGGGGCAGTTCTGTTACGTCGATGCCTACGAGGAACCGACGGTCTCTCCCGCCTGGCCTCCGGCCGACTGGGACGAAACGCGCGAGCAGTACATCGAGCGAATCCGCAACACACCCATCCACCTGTGCCGCCTGCGTTATCTGGGGCGCCAGGATGAGTGGAGCTGGGCGTTCTACACCTACAGCAACGAGCGATACGAGCCCGCGGTCTTTGGGGACGGCAGTGGGATGGGTCCGCCGGAGGATGCGTTCATGGTGGCCGCCGGGCTCTATCTGCAGGGATAGACTACGCGGGAGCCCATCCCGGGGGACCGAAGCATGTCACAGGAAAGCCCGGCCAACATGGACCGTCGCGCCTTCCTCAAGCACGCGGCAGCCGGCGCCGCACTGGCCGCCGGAGGCAGCCAGTTGGCCAGTGCCGCCGTGCCGCCGGATATCTCCAAGGTCCTCAACTACAATGAGAACATGGAGTACCGCCGGCTCGGCAAGACCGACCTCTGGGTCTCGGCCGTTTGCCTCGGCGGGCACTGGAAGCGGCTCGAGGCGGCCAAGGGGCACGGCATCTCCCAGCCCCCGGGCGACGCCATGGACGCGTTCCTCACGAACCGCGCCGATGTGGTCAGCAAGTGCATCGACGTGGGCATCAACTACGTGGACGCCTGCTCCCCCGGCGAGATCCTCACCTATGCCCGCGTCCTCCGCGGCCGCCGGGAGCAGATGTACTTCGGCTTCTCCTGGCACGTGAAGGAGCTCCGCTTTCCCGAGTGGCGCACCAGGGGCAAGCTCATCCAGTGCATCGACGACGGTCTCCGTCAGGCAGGCCTCGACTACGTTGACATCTGGCGCGTGTCCGCCCTCATGACCGAGCCGCAGCCCGACGCCGACATCGACGCCACGGTGGAGGCCTTCGAGCACGCGCACAAGCAGGGCAAGGCGCGCTTCCTCGGGATCTCCTCACACCATCACGGGTTCCTGAAGCGCCTCGTGGAGAACTGGCCGCAGGTCTCCGTGATCCTCTTCCCCTACACCGCGAGCAGCAAAGAGCTGCCCCAGGACAGCCTCTTCGCCGCCGTCCGGAAGCAGGACGTCGGCGTCTTCGGCATCAAGCCCTTCGCCAGCAACTCCATCTTCAAGGGCGACAGCCAGCTCGACAGCCCCGTGGCGAAGGACGACGACGAGCTCGCCCGGCTCACCATCCGCTACATCCTCGGCAACGATGCCATCACCGCGCCGATCCCGGGCCTGATCAACAACCACCAGGTGGACAACGTCGCCCTGGCCGTGCGCGAGCACCGCGAGCTCAATCGGGGCGAGCA
>JASFTE010000387.1:0-5275 GCA_050114035.1 Armatimonadota bacterium
GAGAGCCCGCGCAGCCACTACAGCCGCTATGTGAACTGGCGGCCCGCAGACGGGGAGGTCATGCACCTGAATCCCCCCCGTATGAGCTGGCCATACTGGCCCGACTGGCCCAACGACTGGAGCGACGCAGCCCACACATTCACGCTGCAGATCTCGTCGAAGCCGGACTGCTCCGCCCCCGTGGTGAATGTGACGTCGCCGCTCAACTTCTACAATGCGCTGCCGGCGCTCAAGGGCGCGGGCAAGTGGTACTGGCGCGTGGGGTACGACGTGGGGGCGGATGAGGAGAAATGGAGCGATGTGCGGTCCTTCGGCATTGCCGAGGACGCCGTGGTGTGGGACCGGGCCGCCCTCGCCGAGCCCGACCTAGCGGAGCGCGGCCACCCGCGGATACTGTTCACGAAGGACTCACTCGCGGAGATCAGGTCCCTGGCGCAGACCAATGCGGAGTCGAGGGCGGCGATGCAGTGGATGCGTGAGGAGGCCGATACGGTCCTGGCCAAGGCGTGGTGGGGCGACTTCCCCGAGACGGATCGCGTTCCCGGCGAGCCGGAGCAGGAGTTCTACAGGATCGCCGGCGACCTGGCGCTGGTGGCCTTCGTGTGGCGGATGACGGGGGACGACAAGTACTCCGGCGTCATCGAGCGCGCCGTGACGTGGGCGAGCTACGCGCCCCGGGGTCGGGCGTCCCCCGAGGGCCTCGGCGGCGACGGGAACGAGGACGCCACGCAGGGGAACGAGTTCCTGGCGCTGCTGTTTGACTGGCTCTATGAGGACCTGACGGATCAGCAGCGGCGGGTCATGATCGAGTCGCTCGAGTGGCGCATTGACCACTGGATGAACTCCTTCGCCTGGCGCGGCAGAGGCCGCAGCGGCCCGCTGGTGCGGCTGACGTATCGCAGCGGCGACGAGCACCTGGGAGACGAGCGCCTGTATATGGGGACGGCGGCGGAGTGGAAGCAGTACGACTGGCGGGCGCCGGTCCCGGAGAAGGCCACGTCGGTGAGCGTCGAGCTGTTCAACTACTACGCCAGGGGCACCGTGTGGTGGGATGGTCTGGAGGTGCGTCTGAAGGAGGGCGGGCCCACGATCCTGGAGCACCCGACGGCATCGCCTCTGGCCGAGGGGGCAGCGGCCGAATGGCGCTTCCACGCTTACGACACCGGCGGCAAGTCGGCCGTGGCGGCACGCGGCGGGCGTGAGGGCGGCGTGGCACTCGGGATCGCCTGCGCGAGCAGCCGGGAGCGAGGCAGCTGGGGCCGCACGCTGAGTATCGCGGGCCAGCGAGAGCTGTACGTGACCGGATGGTACCGCACGGACGGGGCGCAGCCCGGGGCCGTCAGGGCCAGATCGCTGTCCGGCTCGTGCAGCAGCCATCAGTACGAGGGGAGCATGGACACGGCCGTATGCGGCCTGGCGCTGTACGAGCACAGCGATCTGGGCCGCGAGTGGTTCGAGCTGATACTGAACTACCTCATCGGCATCACCAACGGCTTCGGCTATGACGAGGCCTGGAACGAGGGCGCCGGGTACGGCACATCCAAGTGCAAGTGGCTCATGAATGCCACCCCGTACTTCGATACGGCGCTGCCGGAGGCGAATCTGGGCCGCAATCCGTACTACCGGCGCATCGGCGACTGGTTCTGCCGCATCATCCCGGTGGGCATGGACCACCACGCCTGGGGGAACCAGCGCAACTCCTCGCGCGGCAACCACATCGCGCACATGCGCAAGTTCGCCTACATCACGGGCGAGGGGCGCTTCCTGCTCAACTGGCAGCAGTACGGCGGGAGCCAGTTCTCCAAGTTCCGCGCATGGATCGAGTACGTGCTGCCGTTCTACTACGAGAAGCCGACGCCCGAGCCGGAGAAGGACACGGTCGCGCTGTTCCCCATTGCCGGCTGGGGCATGGCCGCCACCGGGCCGCCGAGTCTCCGCAGCACGTACGATGAAGGCGCCGGCGTGATCTTCCAGTGCCGGCCGCGCGGCGGGTACAGCCACTCGTTCAACTCCGACGGATCGTTCCAGCTCCACGCGTATGGGGAGATGCTGAACCACGGCGGGGGCAGCTCGGCCAACCAGGATGCCTACGCGTATCACACGATGAGCCACAACACGATACTGGTGGACGGATTGGGCCAGGCGCAGCCGGGGAGCGGGCAGCTCTATCCTAACTATGGCCGAGTCGTCGGCTTCAGCCGCGGGGACGACTACGTGTACTTCGCCGGGGATGCCACGCGGTGCTATCCGAAGGAGCCGGGCAGCTTCCGGCGATGGGGACTGCCGCTGGATGAAGTGTATGAGAGGAGCGCCCTGCAGGACCTGGAGCGCTTCGTGCGGCACATCCTGTTCGTGCGGGGTAAGTACTTCGTCATCTACGACGACCTGTCATGTGGGAAGCCGGCGACGTACACCTGGCTGTATCACATTCTGCCCGACCAGCCGCTGCGCTTCGACCCGGCGACCTTCGCCGTCGATTACAGCGTCGGGGACGTGAAAGTGCGCCTGCAGCAGATCGCGCGCCCGGACAAGCTCAAGCTCGACAACCGGAAGGGGCTCGACGGATTCATCAATCCGTTCACGGGCGAGGATTACCGCGAATGGCGCAAGGACGACATCGTGTGCGGGCACAACCTGTGGATCAGCAGCGCGGAGCCGGCGAGGGAGTGGAGCTTCCTGGCGGTGGTATACCCCGAGCCGCCCGGCGGGGAGATCCCTCGCATCGAGCGGATCGATGACAGCACGGTGCGGGTGGGGGAGGACACGATCAGCTTCGATCCGAGCACGGCCACGAAGCACGGGGCGGACTTCGTCGTAGACGTGGCGAGTATGCGGGGGCAGTAACTGCGCAACACCGGCTCAGGGAGGTCGACGAATGGTAGGGCAGATCTCCGTCGCAGCATGCTTCTTGCTCGTGCTCGGCCTCGCCGCAACGGATTCCCTGGCAGGTGACGGCAAACTGCCGGTGCGCATCGGCGCCAACGCGCGGGTGCCCGACAACCCGCGCAGCCATTACAGCCGGTACGTCAACTGGCGGCCGGGCGACGGCGAGACCGTGCGCCTCAATCCACCTCGCATGAGCTGGCCCTACCGGGCCGATTGGCCGCAGAACTGGGACAACGCGCTGCACACGTTCCGGCTCCAGATCTCGTCCAGGCGCGACTGCTCCGACCCGACGGTGGACGCGGCGTGCACCATGAACTTCTACAACACCATACCAGCCCTCACGCCCGGGCGGACGTGGTACTGGCGCGTGGGGTACGACGTTGGGAAGGCGGCGGAGAAGTGGAGCGACGTGCGCTCGTTCGTCATCGCCGACGATGCGGTGACGTGGGACCGGTCGGGGCTGGCGGAGCCGAAGCTCGCGGAGCGCGGTCATCCGAGGATACTGTTCAATAAGGGCAACCTCGAAGAGATCCGCGCCCTCGCCCGGACAGACCCCGGCTCCCGCGCGTCGCTGGAGTACCTGCGCGCGCAGGCGGACAGCATCATGACGAAGCCGTGGTGGGGCGACTTCCCCGCCACCGACCGGGAGGCCGAGCCCCAGCAGGCGTTCTACAGGATCGCCCAGGACCTGGCGACGGTGTGCTTCATGTGGCGGATGACCGGCGATGGCAAGTACGCGGGCGTGAAGGAGCGGGCGGTGACGTGGGCGACGTACCCACCGGGCGGGCGGTCGTCGCCGGAGGGCCGGGGCGAGCAGATCGGCTTCGTCTGGGGCGAGGGCGGTGACGGCAATGAGGACGCCACGCAGGGCAGCGAGTACCTGGCGCTGCTGCTGGATTGGCTGTACCAGGACCTGACCGAAGAGCAGCGTCAGACAATGATCCACTCCCTCGAGTGGCGCACGGACCACATCATGAACCACTTCGTGTGGCGCTCGGGGGACCAGGTGCGGCTCGGCGGGCTGGCGGGCCAGAGCGAGAGCCACCAGTACGAGTCGAGCATGGACACGGCCGTGTGCGGGCTGGCGCTGTACGAGCACAGCGAGGTGGGCCGCGAGTGGTTCGAGCTGATGCTGAACTACCTCATCGGCATCACGAACGGCTTCGGCTTCGACGAGGCGTGGAACGAGGGCCCGGGCTACGGCACCTCCAAGATGAAGTGGCTGATGAACGCCACGGTCTACTTCGACACGGCGCTGCCGGAGGCGAATCTCAGCCGCAACCCGTACTACAGCCGCATCGGGGACTACTTCAGCCGCGTCATTCCCGTCGGCATGCCGCACAACGCCTGGGGCAACCAGGCCAGCGCCTCGCGCGGCAACCACCTGGCGCACTTCCGGAAACTGGCCTACCTGACGGGCGAGGGCCGGTTCCTGACGAACTGGCACGAGTGGGGCGGATATGTATCGCCGACGCGCGACGCCGTCAACTGGCGCCCCTGGAGCGACTACGTTCTGCCGGCCTACTACAAGGAGCCCGAGCCCGAGCCGGAGAGCGAGACGGCCGCGCTCTTCCCCATCGCCGGCTGGGCGATGGCCGCCTCGGGTCCGCCGAGCCTGCGGAGCAGCTTCGATGAGGGCGCCGGCGTCATATTCCAGTGCCGCCCACGCGGCGGGTACGGGCACTCGTTCAACTCCGACAGCTCCTTCCAACTGCACGCCTACGGGCAGATGCTCAACCACGGGGGCGGGAGCTCCGGCAACCAGGACGCGTACGCCTACCACACCATGAGTCACAACACCGTCCTCATCGACGGCCTTGGCCAGGCGCAGCGGGGCATGATCTATCCCACGTACGGCCGGGTTGTGGGCTTCGAGGAGGGCAACGACTGCGTATACGTCGCGGGCGACCCCACGCGGTGCTACCCGAGGACGCCGGGCAAGTACTCGCGGTGGGGGATCCGGCAGCTACACGAGGTGTACTCCCAGCGGGCGATTCCGTACCTGGAGCACTTCGTCCGGCATATCCTCTTCCTGCGGGGCAAGTACTTCGTCATCTACGACGACCTGAAGTGCTCGCAGCCTGCCACGTACACGTGGCTCTATCACATCCTGCCCGATGATCCGCTGAGCTTCGATCCCGCCACGTTCGCCATCGACTACGCCGTCGGGGACGTCAAGGTTCGGCTGCAGCACATCGCCCACGCGGACAAGCTCAAGCTGGACGACCGGAAGGGCCTGGAGGCCTTCATCAATCCCCTCACCGGCGAGGACTACCGGGAGTGGCGCAAGGGGAACATCCTCTGCGGGCACAACCTCTGGATCAGCAACACGGAGCCGGCGGAGGAGTGGAGCTTCCTGGCGGTGGTGTACCCCGAGCCGCCCGGCGGT
>JASFTE010000388.1:0-5274 GCA_050114035.1 Armatimonadota bacterium
CTCCCGATGACCAGCAGTGCGACAGCGCCGATCAGTCCGACTCGCCCGAGTGCCTCCATGGCGCACCTGCTGTCGCGTTCTTCCCCACCTACTATGTCTAACACCCGGAGCGCGCCACGTGTTTACCTACCTCGCCAGGCACGCGATGGCATCCTGTGCCCGCCTGCTCCCCTCCGTCTCCGGCGCCGGCATCACCAAGGACCGCAGCCAGTCCCCCCGGCAGTGTCCCGGCGCGCGCCCTGACGTGGCGCCGTGGGGGCACAAGTAAGAGCGCCCCACCTCACGATGGGGCGCTTTTTGGGTGACTGGGTATTCGGAGGTGTCACCCGGCGTGACGCGGAGATGTCACCTCCGCAGCCACCTCGGTGTACAATGCAATCCCACCACCTCCTTTCGCTACCCCGCAGCTTAGCGCACCTTGCGCCGGCTGTCAATGCATATCCAGCCCCTTCCGGGCGCATGCGCGTGAGTGCCCCCACACTTCCGTGTGCCGCGGCGCCGGCGGACCTCTGAGGGATTGACGCTGCGCATTCAGACCAGTATACTACCGCACCGTAATCGCCGCGGCCCGAGCGGTGCTGGCCGCGGCGTCTGCAGCTTGTCATCACGCCGCCGAGACGTTTCCTGAGGCGGCCGGGCGATCCGCGGCCCCGACAGCCACACGCCGCACGGGCGCGTGGCGGAACTGGCAGACGCGCAGGATTTAGGATCCTGTGGGGCAACCCATGAGAGTTCGAATCTCTCCGCGCCCACCACGACGCACACGCCGGTGGCCGGCGAGGGTGTGCCGTGCGGCAGCCTCCCATCCTGAGTCGGGTGTTTCCTATGTCCAGTGAATCCAGATCGGCAGAAGAAGACGCACCGTCAGCGCAGGAGCGCAAGGACGGTATGGTGACCTCGGTCGACGTGCGCGAGCTCTCGCCGAGCAAAGTGGACCTTGACGTCGAGGTCGCCACGAGACACGTCCAGCGGGCATTCAAGAACGTCTATCGACAACTGTCTCGCTCCGGGCGCGTTCCGGGCTTTCGTGTCGGGCGCGTCCCGCCACCCGTGCTGAAGCGCTACTTCGGCGAGGAGGTCATCAAGGACGCTGCCGTTGCGGAACTGGCGCCCGATGCAGTCACGGAGGCCGTGGAGCAGGCGGGCATCGTGGTCATTGATGCCTCGCCCATCCGCGACGTGCAGATCGAGGAAGGAGATGTCCTGCGCTTCACTACGACCGTGGATGTGCGCCCCAGGCCGCGCCTCGGGCAGTACAAGGAACTCTCGCTCGTCCGCCCGCGCGCCGAGGTCACAGAGGAGCAGGCGGAGGAGGGGTTGCGGGAGATGCGCGACTCCACCTCGGCATGGATCGAGACCGACCGCACGGAGGTGCGGAAGGATGACCGGGTGTTCGCCGATGTTACCGTCGAGGTCGAGGGCGAGGAGCCCATGAGCGACACGGACGTCGGCTTCCACGTCGGGTCGGGGCGCACCCAGCCGCCAATCGACGAGGGTATGATCGGCGCGGAAGTGGGCAGCACCCTCGAGATCGAGACCAAGTATCCCGACGACTTCGATGACGAGGACCTCGCCGGCAAGCCGGCCACGGCCACGGTCACGATCAAGCGGCTCGAGGAGCACCGCGAGGCGGAACTGAACGACGAATTCGCCAAGGAGAACTACGGGTTCGAGACGCTTGATGAGCTTCGGGCCGACATCAGGCAGCGCCTGGAGGAGGCGGCGGCTGAGGAGGCCGAGAACGCGCTGCGGGAGCAGGCACTGGAGAAGGCCGTCGAAGGCGCCCACGTCGAGATTCCTCGGCGCCTGGCCGATGAGCAGGCGCAGCTGCGCCTGCAACAGCTCACGACAGACGTAGGGCAATATGGTATGAGGTACGAGGACCTGCTCCGTGAGGGCAAGACGAGCCACGAGCAGATGACGGCGCGCATCAAGAAGTCGTCCGAGGAAACGCTCAAGCGCTTCTTCGTAGTCGAGGCCATTGCAGAGGCAGAGGGAATCGAGGTATTAGATGAAGAGGTGGAGGTGGAGGTGGAGCGGATTGCGGAGGAGGAGAATCGCCCCGCTGGCGCTGTGCGGGAGGAGCTCGAGGCCCAGGATCGCATCGAGCCGATACGACTCCGGCTGCGCGAGGACAAGGTGGTGGCCTTGCTCGTGGAGTCGGCCAATGTGACCGAGGCGCTGGCCGAAGATCAGGAACAGGAGTCCGAACCCGAGGAAGCGGGGGACGCCGACGACGCCGACGGAGAGGGCGCAGCACAGTGAGCTACGATTACCTCGTACCGATAGTGGTGAAACAGACGCCGCGCGGCGAGCGCTCGTTTGACATCTACTCGCGACTGCTCGAGGAGCGCATCATCTTCGTGGGCGCCGACATCGACGACGGTCTCGCCAGCTCCATCATCGCCCAACTGCTCTTCCTCCAGGGGGAGGACGAGATGGAGCCCGTTAACATGTACATCATGAGCCGCGGGGGCGGGGTGAACGCGGGGCTGGCCGTCTACGACACGATGCAGTACGTACGCCCGCCGCTGCATACGTGGTGTGTCGGACAGGCCGCGAGCATCGCCGCGGTGCTCCTCGCGGGCGGCGCGCCCGAGCATCGTGCCGCGCTCCCCTCGTCCAAAGTGGTGATCCATCAGCCGTGGGTGCCGTCCATTAGCGGCGCGGCGACGGATCTGGAGATCCACGCCCGGGAGTTGACACGCACCCGGGGGCAGATAAACGAGATCCTGGCCGAGCACACGGGGCAGGCGGTAGAGAAGATCGAGCAGGACACGGATCGCGACTTCTTCATGACCGCCGCGGAGGCGGTCGAGTACGGCATCGTGGACTTCGTCGCGGAAGCCACTCCCACGCCGGCGCCGTCGGCCGAAGAGAAGTAGGCGGCGCCGGTGGATGCGCAAGGCAAAGGAGTCTTCGGCTGTGGCAAGTGATTCGAGACGGCGCTCCGGCGGGAAGCGACTGCGCTGCTCCTTCTGCGGCAAGGAGCGTCCGCGCGAGGTACGCGACCTCATCGCGGGCGCCAACGCCTACATCTGCTTCGAGTGTGTCGGGCTGTGCAACCAGATCATACGGAGCCGGGCGTCACGGGGGCCCACGCCGCTGGCCCCGACCGGCGTACCGACGCCCCACCAGATACACGACTTCCTCCAGCAGTACGTCATCGGGCAGGAGGCCGCGAAGAAGATCCTCTCGGTCGCTGTCTACAATCACTACAAGCGCATCCACGCCGGGGCCATCGACCTCGAGGACGTGGAGCTGGAGAAGAGCAACATACTGCTCGTCGGGCCGACCGGCTGCGGCAAGACCCTCCTGGCCCGCACCCTCGCGCGAATGCTCGACGTTCCCTTCACCATCGCCGATGCCACGGCGGTGACGGAGGCCGGATACGTCGGCGAGGATGTGGAGAACATCCTCCTGCAGTTGCTGCAGGCGGCCGACTTCGATGTCGAGCGGGCGCAGACGGGCATTGTGTACATCGACGAGATCGATAAGATCACACGCAAGGCTGACAGCCCGTCCATCACGCGCGACGTCTCCGGCGAGGGCGTGCAGCAGGCACTGCTCAAGATCATAGAGGGGACCCGCGCCAACGTCCCGCCGCAGGGCGGCCGAAAGCACCCACAGCAGGAGTACGTCCAGATCGACACCGGGAACATTCTGTTCATCTGCGGCGGGGTCTTCGACGGACTGGAGGACATCATACGAGCCCGGACACACGATCGGGCCATCGGCTTCGGCGCGCCCGGTGCCGGCGCCGGCCCCGCCGAGTACGACGAGATCATGGAGCGGGTGCTACCCGAGGACCTGCTCAAGTTCGGCCTGATCCCCGAATTCGTCGGCCGCCTGCCTGTGGCCGCTACGCTGCACTCGCTCAGCCAGAAAGACCTGAAGCGCATTCTCACGGAGCCCAAGAACGCCGTAGTGAAGCAGTACCAGCGGACCATGGAACTGCTCGATAGCGTCGAGCTGACCTTCACCGACGGAGCACTGGACGCCATCAGCGTCGAAGCCATCGACCGGCGCATGGGCGCCCGTGGCCTGCGCACCATCATCGAAGAGATCATGCTGGACGTGATGTTCGACGTTCCCTCCGCAGGGGACGTGGCGCAGTGTACCATCTCGGCCAAGACCGTCAGCGACCGCCGCCCCCCTCGGCTCCGACGCCGTCGCGAGCGTGCGCGCCAGCCCAAGCAGAAGACGGCCTGAGCCCCGGACCTGGCTCCATAGCGGGGCGAGGGCGCGCGTGGTGCAGCTGAGATAGAGGACGACGCTGCACACCTTGGGTCATTGCACCAGTCCTCCAGAAGCGGGCACTGGACGAGGATCCCCCGACTGATGAACGACGACACGGAACGCACGGATAGCCCCGAGCCGGGCCAGCCGCTGATACTCCCGGTGCTCCCGGTACGCGACCTCGTCGTGTTCCCCCACATGGTGGTGCCACTGATCGTTGTGCGCGATCGCTCCGTGCGCGCGCTCACCGAGGCGAAGCAAGCGGGCTCCGATATCCTGCTCGTCACGCAGCGGGATGCGCAGGTGCAGGAGCCCACTATGGACGACCTGTACACGCTGGGTGCGGTGGGCCGCATCCTGCAGATGCTCGAGTTGCCTGACGGGACGATGCGGGTGCTCGTCGAGGGCATGCACCGCGGACGCATCGCCGACATTGTGGGCTCTGACCCGATGATCCGGGCGCGTGTGGCCGATGTGCATGAGGTGGAGGAAAGCAGCGTCCAGGTCCAGGCGATGATGCGCAATGTCGTCTCCCAGTTCGACCAGGCCGTGAACCTCAGCCGCAGCATCCCGCCCGAGGCTCTCGTCACAGCCATGAACGTCGAGAAACCCGGGCATCTGGCCGACCTCGTCGCCGCATACCTGAGCGTCCCCGTCGGCGTGAAGCAGGACTTGCTCGAGGCCCTCGTTGCCACCGAGCGCCTCAAGAAGCTCACCGCGCTCCTGAGCCAGGAGCTGGAGATCCTGAAGTTGGAGAAGAAGATCCAGTCGCGGGTGCGTGACGAGGTCCAGGACTCCCAGAAGGAGTACTACCTGCGCGAGCAGTTGCGCGCCATCCAGGATGAGTTGGGTGAGCGCGAAGGGGCATTGCAGGAGGCCGATGAGTACCGCGAGAAGATCGCGAAGTGCGGCATGCCGTCGGAGGCCGCCGAGAAGGCCCTGCGGGAGGTCGAGCGGTTCGAGAAGATGCCGCCTGTGGCCCCCGAGGGCACGGTCATTCGCACGTATCTGGACTGGCTCGTGTCGCTCCCATGG
>JASFTE010000389.1:0-5269 GCA_050114035.1 Armatimonadota bacterium
AGCTTCCCCTCGGCCAGGTCGAGCTCATAGATCATCACCTTGTCGATCCCCAGATCGGGCGCGAAGGCGAAGCGGTTGTCCGGGGCCAGGTTGATGGAGTGCGCGTGCGGGCCCCGCTGGCGTTTGGGGTGGGCGCTGGAGCCCTCGTGCTGCACGGTGTCGCTGGCGGGCGCGAGCCGCCCGTCGTCCCCGATCGGCAGGGCGGCCACGCCGCCGGAGCCGTAGTTCGCCACGAGGACGTACCGGCCCGTCGCGTCAACGGTCAGATGGCACGGGCCGGCGCCACCGGACGACTGTTGATTGAGGAGAGTGAGCCCGCCTGTCTCGGGATCGATGGCGAAGGCGCTCACGGCGCCGCCGGGACGCCCTTGGACCTCGCGCAGCTCGCCGACGGCGTAGAGGAAGCTCGCATTCGGGTGGAGGGCGAGGAAGGAGGGGTTGGCCGTCTCGGCCGTCAGGCCGGTGGGCTCCAGCCCCCCCGTGGCCATGTCGAGGCGATACAAATAGATGCCCACGCTCTCGCCGCGGGTGTAGGTGCCGATGTAGACGCGCATTGTCTTGGCGTTCTGGGGTGCCATGGTGCCGGGTCCTCCCAGTGCGAGCTGAAAGCCTGCGCTCCAGATGCACACGGCGACGATCAGTGTGGGCGCCAATGTACTCATGTGTGTGGCTCCCTTCACGGGTTGCGATGTGGTTCTTCGGGGCGGGCGGCGCACTTCCCTCCGGGCACATGGGGAAGGTCACCATCGTGAACACTCGGAAGAACCGGTGCGACAACGCAGAAAGGACGAATCTACGATGAACCGAAGCCACGGGCGCACGAGCCAGACTGTATGCATGACGGGCATCGCGGCACTCCTGCTTGCGGCGGCGTGCGGGAGTGCGGCGGCGCAGGCGTTCACGAGCGCCTGGCCTGAGCGCATCACGCGGACGTGGGTGGCGCCGGAGTACTGGGCCAATCCGCTCCAGGACTGGCAGATCTCGAGCGGGCGGCTGGAGTGCACGACCAGTGGCGGCAACCGGAATGTGCATCTGCTCACGCGGGAGCTGGGCAGCCGCCGCGGCGACCTGCGCATGAGCGTACGGATGGGCAGCCTGACGGAGGGCAAGCTCGACGGAGGCTGGGCGGGCTTCCGCGTGGGGGCGAAGGGCCGGCTGTTCGGCACGCCGGAGCTGGCGGACTACCGGGACAACGCCCTGCGTGGGACCGGGATGCATGCGGGCGTCACGACGGATGGAGAGCTGTTCATCGGGAAGCCGAAGGCGGGCGGAGAGGGCAGCGCGCCCGCGGTAGACCTCAGCGACCTGGAGCTGCGCCTGAGGGCGGCGCCTGACGGCGACAACTACGCGCTCACGCTCACGGCTGTGGGCGCCGATGGCAGGCAGCTTGGCGAGGTGACGGGCACCGCGAAGTCGGAGGCACTCGTGGGCAGCCTGGCGCTGGTGTGTGCCCATGACCCGACCATGCGCCGCGGGGGAGCAGCGCCGGCCGGCAGGCGGCGCCGTGGCTCAGGGCGGGGCGGGAACGTGAGGTTCTGGTTCCGCGACTGGAGCGTGGCCGGGCGCAAGGTGGAGGCGCACAACGAGCGCACATTCGGGCCCATCTTGTGGGGGCAGTACACGCTCAGCAGGGGAGTACTGACCATCACCGCCCACATGCCGCCGGTGGGCGAGAGGGACACGCAGGAGGTGCGCCTGGAGGTCCGCGACGGCCCCGGCTGGCGGCAGGTGGGCAAGGCGATGATCGACCCGGACGCCCGCACCGCCACGTTTCGCATGCCGGAGTGGGACGGTTCGCGGCGGACGCCGTATCGCCTGGTCTACGCCCTGGTCACGGCAGACGGCACAGCGGAGGATCACTACTGGACCGGGACCATCCGGCGCGATCCGGTGGACAAGGAGACCATCGTCGTCGCGGCGTTCACGGGGAACTCGGATCCGGCCTTTCCCAACGTCGACATCGTGAAGCACATCACGGCCCATGACCCGGACGTGCTGTTCTTCTCGGGCGACAACTACTACGAGAACGTGGCCGGCTACGGGACGGAGCGGACGCCGGTGGAGCGGGCGTGCCTGGACTACCTGCGGAAGTGGTACGTGTATGGCTGGGCGTTCGGGGACCTCATGCGCGACCGTCCCTGCATCAGCATCCCCGACGATCACGACGTGTACCAGGGCAATATCTGGGGGGCCGCCGGCCGGCGGACCGACAGGGGCCACGATGGCGGCTACGTGATGCCGGCCCGATGGGTGAACGCAGTGCAGCGATCCCAGACGAGCAACCTGCCGCCGCCGTACGACGCAACGCCCGTCGAGCAGGGAATCACGGTGTACTACAGCGAGGTCAACTATGGGCGCATCAGCTTCGCGGTGATCGAGGACCGCAAGTTCAAGTCCGGGTGCAACGGCCTCGTCCCGCCCACCAGCAGCGGCCGCCCGGATCATGTGACCGACCCAAACTTCGACCCCAAGACGGCCGATGTGCCGGGGGCGAAGCTGCTCGGCGACCGGCAGCTCAAGTTCCTCTCCGACTGGGCCGCCGACTGGCGCGGCTGCCACATGAAGTGCGTCCTCTCCCAGACCGTGTTCGCCGGCGTGGCGACCCACCACGGCGGGGGCGGCAAGTACCTGGTGGCCGACTACGACTGCAATGGCTGGCCCCAGACCGGTCGCAACAAGGCGCTGCGGGAGATTCGGCGGGGGTTCGGGTTCATGATCGGCGGCGACCAGCACCTCGCCACCATCGTCCACCACGGCATCGACGACTGGAATGACGCCGGGTGGTCCTTCGCCGTCCCGTCCATCACCAACTTCTACCTCCGGGCCTGGCTGCCCCGGCAGGCGCCGCACAAGCGCTACGAGGGCATGCCCGCCTACACGGGCGAGTACCTGGACGGGCTCGGCAACCACATCAGCGTGTGGGCGGCCACGAATCCGGAGAAGACGGTGGGCAGAGAGCCGGAGTGGCTGCACAGCAAGAAGCCCGGGTACGGCATCGTGCGGTTCAACAAGACGACCCGCAAGATCACCATGGAGTGCTGGCCGCGGTACCTCGACCCAAAGGACCCGGGGACGGGGAAGCAGTACCAGGGCTGGCCCAGAACAATCGACCAGCTCGATAACTACGGGCGGGAGGTCGTCGGGTACCTGCCCACGATCGTGGCGCCGGGAATGCCCAACCCGGTTGTTCAGGTCATTGACGAGGCCGATGACGAAGTCGTATACACGATTCGCGCCAGCGGCAGGAGCTTCCGGCCGATGGTGTTCAAGCAAGGGACGTACACCGTGCGGTTTGGCGAGCAGCCGGACAGGATGACGACGATCACGGGCGTGCGCCCTGTGCCGGCGGACTAGCGCATTCCGGGACTATGCGGGGTTCTTGCTGGGGAACTCCCGGATCATCCGCGTCGCGTCGTCGAAGGGGTCCCAGAGCAGCTTCGCCGCGACGTAGCGCGAGAGCGGCGACTTCTCGGCGTCTGTGATGAGTGACCTCGCGACGGTCCGATCTCCGCGTCGTGCCGCGTCCTTGATGGACTCCGCCAGCCTTGCCGCGGCCTCAGCATCTCCCCGACCCCCTCCGCCGCCCCGCGTCGGTCGCTGCGCCATGAGCTGCCAGCCGCCCGCCACGGGCCGTTGCCTGAAGAACGGCCGCTCCAGTGTGTAGAGCTCGTGCAGGAGGCCGCGCCGGAGCGTGCGCGTCTGCGGCGCGTCGGGGACATAGAACCGCACGCCGTGGTCTTCGAGGTACCGGGCGACACCATGGGCGGTGCCGGCGGCGTCGGGCCCGGCGATGGCGATGCGGCCGTTGTGGGCGTTGATGACGAAGCCCTCGGGGCCCACGTACTTGAGCTCCATGTCGGTGACGAGGCCCGCGGCCATCGCGGCCTCGCCGAGGAGGATCACGTTGCCGGCGCTCGGCTCGGCTCGAACATCCGCCGGGGTGATTGGCAGCGTGACGCCGGCGATCTTGGCCAGGAGGCGCTGCAGCTCATCGGCGGCCGCCTGCTCGGCGCGTCCGGCATTCGGGCTGGTCACGATGCCGTAGATGGGGCTGACGGCGCGGTGCTCGGTGAATGTGCGGAAGCCCTCGTGCAGGTGCTTCCAGCCGTAGTCGAGGCCGACGTGCTTGTAGTGCTGGCGCTGCATGAGCTCGTCGTAGCGCTCCCTCGGCACGGCGACGCCGTGGGGGATGTTGCTGCGGAACTGGCTGAGCCAGAGGCCCTTCCCGCGGGGCGACTCGCGCCGCGGGCTGCTCACCGTCATGCTGACCAGCGTGATCTCGGTGTCCTGCGTCTCGGGGAACGGGTAGTAGTTGTCCTGCGGCCAGATGTCGATGCCGATGCGCTCCAGCTTGCTCCACTTCGTCCAGTCGAACCGCTCGTCGGTGCCGAAGTTGCGCAGGTCGATGCGCACGATCTGCTCGCCGGCGTGCAGGTGGAAGTCGCTGTGGAGGTTATCCACGTAGATCGTGACGGGCACGTCGCGCGACGAGTGCAGGTGCAGATCGAAGAAGTGCCCGCCCGTTACGTCGATCGCCTCGTCGAAGACGCGCTCGGCGTAGAAGCGCCCGGCGTGGATGGTGATGTTGCCCTTGGGGATGGTTGGCAGGCGCGACAGGAGGGCGTCGATTCTGACGCCGCGGAGCCCGTCCCCGCTGGGCGTGGTGACCGTGGCCATCTCGGCCGGTGAGATCAAGTCCACCTGCGTGCCGTCGGAGAGCCACTTCGAGGCCTCGTCGGCGGCGTCGTACCGGACGGTTACCGGCTTGGGTGGGGCTGCCGGGATGGTCCGCTTCTCCGGCAGGGACTGGGCCAGCAACTGGTCGAGCTCAGCCCGGGTCGTGTCGATGAGCTCCTCATCCGCCACCTCGGGCAGCTTGATCCCAAGTGCGGACATGGTGTTCCGGAATGTGCCGCGGTACTGCCGGGCGAGGTACTTGATGCCCAGATCCTCACACTTCTTCACATAGTCCTGGCTCGTCCTCACGTATCGCGCCGCTTCGCCCTTGTACCCGTCCACGCTGAGCCGTCCGTACGTGTTGCCCGTTGTCGGGTGTGCCATGCGCAGGAGCTCCTGCGCCCCCTCAAGCACGCCAGCCAGAATGCGCGCCTGCGTCTTGGGATCGGTGTTCGGCCTGCGCCGCCAGACCTGTCCGGTGGCCGACCGAAGCAGATCCCTGGCGCGGTACACGTACTCGCTCGCGACGGCTCCGGGAAGCCCGCGCCCTCCGTAGAAGATCGCCCGGTCGTGGACGGCGTGCTCCTCGATC
>JASFTE010000390.1:0-5267 GCA_050114035.1 Armatimonadota bacterium
GTCCCGCTCAGCGTGCTGCGCAAGCCCGGGAAGCTCGACGACGGCGAATGGGAGGCCATTTGCCGGCACCCGGTGGACGGTGCGCGCATCTTGTCGGAGTACGACGAGCTCCCACCCCTGGCCCCGGTGGTGGCCTTCGAGCACCACCTGCGCTATGATCTGGCCGGCTACCCGAAGCCACAGGCCCACAGCGACGTATCGCCGTTCAGTATGATCGTGGCCATCGCGGACGTGTACGATGCGCTCACGACCGAGCGGCCCTACCGGCAGCCCATGCGACCCGAGCAGGCCATTGAGATCATGATCCAGGAGGGGGATGGCCAGTTCGAGCCGCGGCTGGTGCGGTGGTTCGCAGATCTCCTCGGCGCCTACCCTCCCGGCTCCTTCGTGCAGCTCACCTCGGGCGAGTCCGGCGTGGTGTGCTGCGCCAACCCCAGCGATACCTCGCGGCCACTCGTGCGGCTCCTGCTCGACGGCAACGGCGAGCGCCTCGACCCCCCGCTGGATGTTGACCTCACGCAGCTTCACCCGGCCTCCGGCGCGCACCGGCACACCATCTCAGCCTGCGCGGATCCCTCGCCCTCCGGCGTAGTGCCCATGAACGTCGTGGGCGAGTGGGCCAACGCTCACCAGAGCCCCGACGACGACGCAGAATAGGCAGCAGCCCCCGCGGGCCAACGTTCCCCCCTCCTGCGATCGTCCCCCATCGGCCGTCCACTCCTCTGCGCAGTCCCGCACCCAAGGCGGGATGAGACCCCTTCGGAGTCCGCGTGCGCCTCGCACTCGGCACGGCTTGACACGCAACTCCCGGTTTCGCTACAATACGCGGCGTGCGGACGCAAGGTGCGTCCGCAATCTGTGTGTCCGCAGATCGCGGCCGTCAGAGGCGGATGCGCCGCCACGAGACAGTGACGATGCCAGAGAACGAGGCCGATTTGGGGCCCGATGCCCGGCCTCGGGAGAGGTACCGGGGGCTGGGACTCATGGGGGCCGGGTGGGTGGTGGTCGCCGCCATACTCATCTGCATGGCTGCGGGGTGGTTGATCGACCGTTGGCTGGGCACCGCGCCGTGGTTCTTCATTGGGCTCCTCCTCCTCGGCGTTGCTGCAGGCTTTGCCGAACTCATTCGGATGGCGCTGCGATATGGGCGGTAGGGAGCCCGGCACGGGCCTGGTCGCGGCGCCCGAGAGAAGCTGTGGGACGTGTATCCCCGCCGCTGAAGCGTGTACCGCATGAAGATTCTGGCCGCCGCCACTGACGGCCGCCACGGCCCTCTGAACTTCATTCGCCGCGTGTATCGCACGACGGCCGTCGTCTCCCTCATCGTCGCGTTGGCCGTATCTGGGTACTTCGGCTGGGCGAGTGCCGCGAGCTACCTTCTCGGCGCGCTGCTTGGCGTCGGCCTCATGTGGGTGCTGGAACGCACCGTGGACTTCGCCATCCGCCGGGTGCAGGCCCCACGGAACGGCGACGCCGGAGGCGAGGGACGGGCGCCGCGGAAGGCGTCGGGCGGAGCTGTGATCGCCGGCATCAACGTGCTGAAGTACGTGGTCATCGCCGTGGGTCTGTACCTGCTCATCGCCCACGGGTCAGTTCGCCCGTGGTTCCTGCTCGCCGGGTACGGCACCATCTATGTGGTCATCGCGCTCAAGGTCGTCGGGCGCATGCTGGTTGAGTCGTCGCCCGACGCCATCGCCGCGACGGACGGGCCCGGCGGAACCTCAAGGAGGCCGTGACGGGTGGCCGAGCCACACGCCGACGGCGTTGAAGGCGGGGGCATCGCGTACGACCCGTACGCGCACCCGGGCCTGTTCCACGCGCTGGAGCCCATCCTGGCCAAGAGGGACGAAAGCGGCCAGATAGTGCACGACGAGAGCGGGCACGTGCAGTACATCCTCCCGCCCGCGATCCCGGCGATGCTCGTCGTGGTCCTGTTGCTCGCCGTGCTCGCCCGCCTGGCGACCCGCCGCATGGCGCGCCGGCCCAGGCCCGGCCTGCAGATGGTCGCGGAGCTGGCGTACGGGTGGTTCGCGCACCTGTGCCGTCAGATCATCGGGCCGGAGGGCGATCGGTTCGTGCCGCTCGTGGGCAGCCTGTTCGTGTTCATCCTGTGCATGAACTGGCTCGGCGTCGTTCCGGGGATGATGGCGCCCACGACCAACCTGAACGTGACGGCCGGCCTGGCGCTCACCGTATTCGTCGCGACGCAGGTGTACGGGCTGCGGGCCCACGGGCTGGGATACTTCCGGCACTTCGCCGATGGGCCGTGGTGGCTGTGGTGGCTCATCGTCCCGATCCACGTCGTCGGCGAGCTTGCGCGGCCGCTGTCGCTGTCATTCCGACTCTTCGGCAACATCTTTGGCGAAGACACGGCGGTGGGCGTGTTCATCGTGCTGGGCGCGGCTATTCTGAAGGCCGTCTACCTGCCGCTGCCGCTGCACCTACCGATGGTGGGCTTCGCGCTGTTCGGCGGCGCCGTGCAGGCGCTTATCTTCGCGACGCTGACGGCCGTGTACATCGGCGGCGCCGTGCAGGCGCACGAGGAGCACGGGTAGAGGCCGCCGCGGGCTTGTCGTTCCGGAGCAAGCAAGCATCAGCCATCCCTGTCGGAGGTGAGTACGTTGGCGTACTTCGCAGCATTGGCGCTGGCCGTTGGCCTTGCGGTGCCCATTGCGGTGCTCGCGGCCGGACTCGGGCAGGGCCGGGCCACAGCGGCCGGCCTGGAGAGCATTGCCCGCCAGCCTGAGTCGGCCGGCCAGATCCGCGTCGGGATGATCCTCGGCCTGGCCTTCATCGAGTCGCTGGTCATCTACGCTCTGGTGATGGCCATCCTGCTGTGGATCAAACTGCCGCCGGACGCTCAGGCGATCATCGACGTCATTGGCGGCGGAGCGGCAGGGCACTGAGAGGCAAGGACACAGGCCAAGCATGAAAGGTGAAGCAGGGGGCGCGCGACGGGTGTGCGCCGTGCATTGACGCTTCGGCCGCCGGCTTGGCCCTGGGAGAGTTCAGCATGGACGCGCTGTTCGATGCCCTTGGTATGCAACCGGCGGCGCTGCTGATCGCTGTCGGCACGTTCCTGCTGCTGTGGTGGATCCTGGCCAAGACGCTTTTCGGGCCCATCCGCAACATCCAGCAGGAGCGGGCGGACGAGATCGCCGGCAACCTGGAGGCGGCCGACAAGGAACGGGAGGCGATGGAGGGGAGCCGCCAAGAGCTCGAGGAGCACCTGGAGCGCATCGAGGCTGAAGAGCGGGACCGGATCCAGCAGGCGACGGCGAGCGCTCATGAGGCGCGGGATCAAATAATCGCCGAGGCGCGGCAGCGGGGGGAGCAGATCGTGGAGGAGAGCGCCGAGGCCGTCGAACGACAGCGAGAGCACGCGCTCGCCGAGCTGCGGGACGAGGTGGCGGACCTGGCCGTGGACACCGCGACGCGGGCGCTGCGGGGACGTCTCAGTGAGGACGTGCACCGGGCGCTTGTGTCCGACTTCATTGAGGAGCTGGAGCGGGGGGAGGGGCAGGCTTGAGGCCGATAGCTCTCAGGGCCTGGCAAGCAAGCCGTGCCACACGGAAGTAGTAGCGATGGTGGACGTCAAGGCGGCAAAGCGGTACAGCAAGGCGTTGTTTGCGCTGGCCCAGGAGCGGGGCCTCGTGGAGCGCATCCGTACGGATCTCCGGCACGCGTGCGCTATCGTGGCGGGCACGCCGGCGTTGGCCACGTTCATGGTCAACCCCCTGGTGTCGCATGACGCCAAGGAGCAGTTGCTGGCCCGGGGGCTGAGCGAGATGGTCAGCGCGGAGTCGATGGACTTCGTGCGCCTGCTGCTCCGCCGCGACCGGGGCGCCATTCTGGGCGCCGTGCTGGAGCAGTTCGAACTGCTGGCGGACGAGGCGGCCGGGGTCGTGCGGGCCCGAGTCGAGAGCGCCGTGCCGCTGACAGAGCAGGAGAAGGCGCGCCTCATCGCCGCAGTGCAGCGGCGATTCGGGCGCACGCCCATCGTAGACTACGTGGATGCGCCGGAGCTCATCGGCGGGGTGCGCATGCGAGTGTGGGATACGGTCATTGACGACAGCCTGCAGGCGGCGCTGGCGCGGCTGCGGGAGCAACTGCGGAGCAAGCGCCTGCGGGCGGCGAGGTAGAGGCGGCGGGCACGAATGCCCGCCCCACGCGCAGGGGAGCGCTACGCGAGGGGGAGCACCAGCGGATCGTACCGATCTGCGGCAGGACGGAAGCGATATGCCAATCAGGCCGGAAGAAGTCTCGTCCATCCTCAGGCAGGAGCTGGAGCGCTACAAGCCGCAGCTCGAGATGGCCGATGTCGGCACGGTGCTGCAGGTCGGCGACGGGATAGCACGCGTGTATGGGCTGGCCAACTGCAGCGCCGGGGAACTGGTGAAGTTCCCCGCGCCGGGCACCGACCACGAGGACGTGTACGGCATGGCGTTCAACCTGGAGGAGGACAACGTAGGGGTGATGCTGCTGGGGGAGGACGAGGATGTGAGCGAGGGCGACCGGGTCGAGACGACCGGGCGCGTGGTGGACGTGCCGGTGGGGCCCGCCCTGAGTGGGCGGGTGATCGACCCGCTGGGCAGGCCGCTGGACGGAGGCGACCCCATCATGGCCGAGGAGCGCCGGCCCATCGAGGGCCGAGCGCCGGGCGTGGTGGACCGGATGCCCGTGCAGGAGCCGCTCCAGACGGGTCTGAAGGCGATCGATGCCATGATCCCCATCGGCCGCGGGCAGCGGGAGCTCATCATCGGGGACAGACAGACGGGGAAGACGGCCATCGTGGTGGATGCCATCATAAACCAGCGCGATACGGAGGTGCAGTGTGTCTATGTTGCCATCGGGCAGAAGCTGTCAACGGTCGCCCAGGTGGTGGACAAGCTGCGGCAGTACGACGCGCTGCGCTACACGACGGTGGTGTCTGCGACGGCCAACGACTCGGCGGCGCTGCAGTACATCGCCCCCTACGCAGGCTGCGCCATCGGCGAGACCATCCGGGACAGCGGGGGCCACGCGCTTATCGCCTACGATGACCTCTCGCAGCACTCGCAGGCGTACCGCCAGGTCTCGCTGCTGATGCGTCGCCCGCCGGGCCGCGAGGCATACCCGGGGGACATCTTCAACCTGCACTCCCGCCTGCTGGAGCGGGCGGCGAAGCTGTCCGAGGCCCTGGGGGGCGGTTCCCTGACGGCGCTGCCCATCGTGGCGACCCAGGCGGGGGACTACGCCGCCTACATCCCCACGAACCTCATCTCCAT
>JASFTE010000391.1:0-5266 GCA_050114035.1 Armatimonadota bacterium
CGGGCGGAGCAGCAGGAGCGGATAGATGAGCTGCTGGAACGGCTCGACATCGCCGATCTGCGCCATCAACAGGGCTTGACGCTTTCGGGCGGCGAGCGGCGACGCGTGGAGATCGCCCGGGCCCTCACCACCCGCCCGGCCTTCATGCTGCTGGATGAGCCGTTCACCGGTGTGGATCCCAAGGCCATCGACGATATTCAGGAGATCGTGTCTTCCCTGCGCGACGACGGGATCGGCGTGCTGATCACGGACCACAGCGTCAGGGAGACGCTCGCCATCACCGACCGGGCCTATATCATCTACGAGGGCAAGATACTCACGTCCGGGCCGTCGCAGGAGCTGCCGGACGACCCGATCGCCCGCCGGTTCTACTTCGGCGACCGGTTCAACATGTGACGCGCGCCGGACGCGAGTCGCCCGTCACAGCGATGTGCTATGCCGAGCGGGCAGAGAGTGTCGGCACAGATTGGTGCGGCCGCAGGCTCCGGGGCTCACCGCTTCGGGCGCGGTGTACTGGACCGGGCGATCTTCCGCGAGCTCGTGCCGCCCTTCTTCTTCGGGATGTTCGCCTTCCTGTGCATTTTGCTGGGCATGGAGACCCTGTACGACCTCATGAGGCTGCTGGCCCGGGAGGGGTTCACGATGGGCGAGGTGGGTCTCATCTTCGCCTGCCGCCTCCCGAAGATGCTCGCCTTCACCTTCCCGATGTCGATCCTGTTGGCGGCCGTCCTGGGCTACAATCGGCTTTCGGGAGACGGCGAGACCACGGCGCTGCGGGCCGGGGGGGTCAGCTTCTTTCGGATGGAGCTGGTCGGGGTCACGTTCGCCGCGGTCATCGGCGCGTTGACCTACTGGATGAGCGAGGCCGTCGTACCCCGTGCGGAGCGGGCGGCTGAGCGTACGGTTCTCATGGGCGAGTACCGGAGGGCTGTGCGGGACGACGTGTTCTTCCGGATGCCGGCGCACGGGCCGCTCCGGCGTGTGGTGGTGGCGGAGGAATTCGACCACCCCAAGGGCATACTGAGAGGTGTCACCATCATCGAGTTGGATGAGGGGCACCTGTCAACGGCGTACTGGGCCGAGGAGGCGGTCTGGCACGAGTACTCCTGGGAGTTGCGCAACGTGCGGTTCATCGCCGGCCCGTTCACCGGCGAAACGGCGACGGTCAAGACCATCGACCCGATCGAGGCGGCCCCAAGCGACATCCTGGACCGAGCGCGACGGCCGGGGGAGATGAACCGGGAGGAACTGCGCCAGGAGATAGCGCAACAGGGGGATGAAATCCGGGCGCTGCGGAGCGCCGGCGTACGCGAAACGGAGAAGAGGCTCCGGAGCGCCGTGCGGCGGTGGCGCAATCTGGCGATTCAGTACCACCTCCGCACGGCGGTGCCGGTCTCGTGCATCGCCTTCGCACTGGTGGGCATACCGCTGGGGATCCGGCCACGGCGGACCGGCTCCTCCATGAATCTGGGTCTCGCCGTGGTCATCGTGTTCGGCTATTACATCTTCTTCAATCTGCTGAGCCTATTCGGACAGCGTGGCGTTCTGCCGCCCTTCGCGACGGCCTGGATGGCCAACGCCATCGCCCTGGCCGTTGGCGTTGGGCTGAGCATCGAGGCGGCCAAGTAGGGGCAGGCGGTGCGCCCGGGCGGGCTGGGTATGTCACTGTCGGAGGTATCATTCATCGTCGCACTCGTGGCCACGGGCGGCGTCGTCGCGTGGATCGGCGACATCGTCGGCTACCGGCTCGGCAAACGCCGCGTGAGCCTGTTTGGCATTCGACCGCGGACCACGGCGATACTCGTCGGCATCTGCTCGGGCGCGCTCATCTCCATCGTCACGATCGCGGTGCTCTCCCTCAGCAGTCAGCACGTCCAGACAGCGCTGTTCAAGATGGATCAACTGCAGGCGCAGTTGGACACGCTTGAGGAGCAGACGAAGGACCAGAGGGGACAGATAGAGGAGCACAAACAGGCCGCCGATGACGCCGAGGAACGCCGCAGAAGGGCGGAGGAGCGAGAAGCGCAGGCGAAGGCCGACGTGGACCGGGCCGAGGCCGACATAGTGCGGAAGAGACGGTCATTGACGCAACTGCGGGCCGACCTCTCTGGCGTGCGGCAGTTGCAGGAGCAGGCTGAAGCAAAGAACCAGGAACTGGAGCAGAGGGCGACGGAGCTTGAGACGGCCATCGAGCGATCGCAGGATGACCTCACAGCTGCGCAGGATGAACTCAAGCAGCAGGAGCTCTACCTGGGGTATGTCAAGAGCGGGGTCGTGCTCGAGGATCCCATCATCACGGCTCAGGAGGAGCTGGCACGCGCAGCCATCGACACGGCGCAGCCCACTCCCGCAATTCGGACGGCAGTGGCGAGCTTGCTGGAGCAGGCGAGCGACTACGCCGCGGACGAGGGCGCACAAGCCGGGGGGAATGGGCGCGCCGTCCGCTACTTCGTTGTGGTCTCCGCAGGCGCCGGGGCGGAGGCGACCATGCAGGAGTTGCCAGAGGCGGCCGCCATCGATGAGTTCGTCCAGCGTCTGGTCCAAGATGCAGACAAGAGCCATGCGGTGCGGGTGATCGCCAGGTTCAGCGCCTGGCGGGAGCAACAGGTGAAAGTGCTGCTGGACCGCAGGCCCAACAAGCTCGTGTTCGCCAGAGGCGAGGTGGCTGGCACGATCGCCGTTGACGGCTCCTGGCCGGACGCGCAGCTGTGGCAGGCCATCATGGCGCTGCTTACCCTGCGGGTCCGGTCCGAGGCGCACGCGCGACGCATGCTGACTGTCCCAAACGAGCCGAAGTATGGTAGCATCGAAGTACCGGAAGTCGTCGCCGCTATGGAGGCAATACGGGCCCGCAAAGGGCCCATACGGGTCGAGGCGGTGGTGGCTGAGGACACGTGGACCGTAGGGCCGCTGCAGCTGGTCCTCCGGCTGGCAGGCGAGCACACGGATCAGCAAATCGGACGCGCTCCCGATGGAATGCGCCGTCCTGGCAGTTGACCCGGGAACGGAGAAGTGCGGCCTGGCCGTGGCATCGGCGGATGCCGGGGCCACGCACCTCGCCATTGTCAGCACAGTCGAGCTCGGCGCCACGGCGGCGGCCCTCGTCAAGGAGCACAAGGTAGGTGTGATCGTGGTCGGCGACCGCACCGGCTCGCGTGCGGTAGCCGAGACGCTCTCGAGCGCGTGTCCGGATGCGGAGGTCGTACTCGTAGACGAGCACATGTCAACGCTCCGGGCGCGGGAGCGCTATTCCCAGGACAACCCGCCGCGAGGGCTGGCACGCCTTGTTCCCCGGGGGCTTCGGGTGCCGCCGGAGCCCTACGACGATTATGTCGCGCTCGTGCTGGCCGAGAAGTACTTCGCCAGCCGGCCGCCTCGCAGGGAATCCTGATCGAGCTGCGATGGAGTACCAGAAGAACGACAATATCGACGGACAGTACCTCGTCGTTGAGACGCACCGTGGCGGTATGAGCACGGTGTACATCGTCGTGGATGACTTTTCCGGGAAGCAATTCGCCGTGAAGACGGTCCGGGAGGAGCTCGTCGGCGACCACGCGGCCGCGAGCCGGTTCGCGCTGGAGGCCCGCACGTGGCTGCGCCTGGACCAACACGACAACATCGTGCAGGCGATGATCTATCGCGAGGTGGAAGGCCGGCCGCTGCTTTTCCTGGAGTACGTGGACGGGACTGACCTGAATACCGTGATGGAGCGGGAGCGGATCCTCTTCATACCCCAGGCCATCGACTTTGCCATCCAGTGCTGCCGCGGCATGGACTACGTGCACAACAAGGACGTGGGCGCCCCCGAGCGGGGCGTGGTGCATCGCGATCTGAAGCCGCACAACGTCATGATCACCATGCGCAAGGTGGCGAAGCTGACGGACTTCGGCCTGGCAAAGGTGTTCGGCCAGTCGACACGGCTCACGGCCGCCGGGATGGGGATGGGGACGTATCTGTACATGTCGCCGGAGCAGTTCGCCGATGCCGGGGCCGTAGGTAAGCCGTCGGATATCTACTCCTTCGGCGTCATGCTGTATCAGATGGTCACCGGGCGACTGCCCATCATGGGCGATACGGTCGCCAACCTCATCAACAACATCATC
Source organism: Armatimonadota bacterium (assembly GCA_050114035.1). Classification (GTDB taxonomy): domain Bacteria; phylum Armatimonadota; class Zipacnadia; order JAUWAU01; family JAUWAU01; genus JAUWAU01. The sequence goes on from JASFTE010000391.1 coordinate 4,104, forward strand.
AAGAAGAACGCGCAGGCGCCGTCGTCCGTGAATCCGACGGTGCCGAGGGCCCTCAGCGACGTCATTCTCAAGTGCCTGCGCAAGCGGCCGGGAGAGCGCTTCGGCAGCTTCGCGGAGATCGCCGAGGCTCTCGGCGCGGTAGACGCGGGGATCGCCGCCGAGGGGTTGTTCGCTGGGGAGGGACGCTGGTGTCCGAAGTGCGGCTACCGCACCGTCGGTGACTTCACGGAATGTCCGATCTGTGAGACCGGTCTGGTCGCGGCGACCGGTCTGGTCGCGGCCGCGGATCTCGTCGTCGCCGCCGATGATGTACCCGCGGAGGCGGACAAGGCACCCCCGGGGGAAGCGACGCCGAGAGCGGGGGAGGAGCAGGCTGTGGCCGAGGAGGCGCGGGAGATGGCCACAACGCACTTCGAGCAGGCCATCACCCACTACCGGTCGGGGGAGTCCAAGAAAGCGCTCGCGGGGCTTCGAGCGGCTCTCCGGTGCGATCCGGAGCACGAACAGGCCGCCAAGGGCATTGCCGAGCTGGAGCCGCGACTGGCTCAGGAGCGTCAAGAGCGGCTGGCCGCGTCGCCGCGCCTGGATTGGCCCATGTTCCGCGGGAACCCGGCCCGGACGGGCGTGACGCCCGAGGTGGTGTACCCGCCGCTGACGGAGCGCTGGCAGACCGAGGTGGGCGGCTGGGTATGGGCCTCGCCGGCTGTGGCCGCCGGCGTGGTGTACGTCGGCGCCGGGGGCCAGAACGGCGGCAATTACGGCCGCGCGTGCGCCCTGAACGCGCGCAACGGCAATCTGCTCTGGGAGCAGAAGACAAGCTACGAGATCAGCTCGTCGCCCACCATCGCCCGGGACATACTGCTGATCGGCATGGCCTTCGACGTCTGCGCTCTGGATCTCGAGACCGGCGCATTGCGATGGAAGTGCCCCACCCGCCAATTGGTGTCGACGTCGATGACGGTGTTCGGCGACCGGGTCTACGCCACATCGCTCGACGGCTCCCTGTACGCCGTCGATGCCGCCACGGGCAAGGTGGTGTGGCAGTACGATACCGGCGCGGCCATCTACTCGTCGCCTCTGGCCTGGGACGACCTCGTCTGCTTCGGGTGCACCGATCACAAGGTGCACGCCGTCGATGCCGCAACGGGCGCTCTGCGTTGGAC
>JASFTE010000392.1:0-5263 GCA_050114035.1 Armatimonadota bacterium
AGGCCCTCCTGTCCGCCCGGGCCGGCTACTACGGTCTGATCAACCACGTGGACGACCAGATCCACCGCTTGCTGAACAGCGTGACAGGCGTGGACCGCATGACGGGCAACAACACGGTGGTCATCCTGTGCTCGGATCACGGCGAGATGCTCGGCGACCACTACTGCTGGGCGAAGAGCCTGCCCTACGAGGGTGCGGCGCGCATCCCGCTGATGATCCGCGCACCGGAGCGCTTCGGCGTTCGGCCGGGGTCGGTCGTGGAGCGTCCCGTTGGCCTCGAGGACATCATGCCGACGGTTCTCGAGATAGCGGACGTGCCCGTCCCCAACACGGTGGACGGTCAGAGCCTGCTGCCGCTCATGCGGGGCGAGGAGACCGACTGGCGACAGTGGATCCGGATCGAGTGCGGGACGGGCTTCGTGTGCCTGACCGACGGGCGCGAGAAGTACGTCCGGTTCACGGAGGACGGCCGGGAGCAGTTCTTCGATCTGACGGAGGACCGGCACGAGTTGCACGACCTCATTGACGCGCCGGGGCGGGCCGAGCGGGTGGCCTGGTGGCGTGAGCGGCTGGTCGAGGAGCTCAAGGAGAGCGGGAGGGGTTCGCCGACGGGCGGCGTCTGAAGGTGCAGCGCTGCCGAGTTCCTTGCCAATGCGATGGGGGATGTGGTAGGATTCCGTCAAAGAGAGCAGGCGCAAACAGGATCGCTTTGGATCTTTGCCCTGCGGTGTTCGTGACGCTCAGCACAGTTTTGAGCCAACACTCTTGTGAAGGGCGCTCATCTCCGAGCGTGGCGTGGCAGCCCGTTGAGGCCGCTAACCCGGTTTCTCCGGGAATCGCAAAGCGCTTGGGAGGGCACCCACCTGTTTTCCAACAGGTTCACAAACTCGAGAGCGCACGGCACGCGCGGGGCAAAGCTGTGTCTGGGGAATGGTCAAGGGTTGAGGGTCAAGGATAAAGGACAGCGGCGACGCGCCGCCGACCCCGAAGCAACAACCATCAGCTGTTGGAGTGTGGTGGAGAGGCGAAGGAATGTCGCAGGCTCCGAACTTGTTCCAGCACGGTGATGCGTCGCAGCCACACGAGAGCGTGCCTCTGGCGACCCGGATGCGGCCGGGGGCTCTGGATGAGCTGATCGGCCAGGATCATATCGTTGGCCCGGAGACGCCGCTGCGGCGGGCGGTCGAGCGCGGGCAGATCCACTCGATGCTGCTGTGCGGCCCGGCCGGGTGTGGGAAGACGAGCCTGGCGGACATCATTGCCGCCAGCGCGGATGTCCACTTCGAGCGGCTCAGTGCGGTGCTCTCGGGCGTGGCGGACATCCGGCGGGCAGCGGAAGAGGCCTCGGATCGCCGGAACCTCCACGATCGCGGGACCATTGTCTTCATCGACGAGATCCACCGACTCAACAAGGCACAACAGGATGCGCTGCTGCCGCACGTGGAGACCGGGACGTTCACCTTCATCGGCGCGACGACCGAGAACCCGTATTTCACCATCATCTCGCCGCTCATCTCCCGCACGCGGGTCTACACGCTGGAGAAGCTGGCGCCCGAGCACGTGCGGGCGCTGCTGGAACGTGCGCTCGCCGACGAGGAGCGGGGGCTGGGGCGGGCGAAGGTGCGGGTGGACGACGAGGCGCTGGATCACCTGGCCGACGCGTGCGGCGGGGATGCGCGGAGCGCGCTGAATGCGCTGGAGCTCGCGGCGCGGACGGCGGACGCGGACGACGGCAAGACGCACGTGCGGCGGGCCAACGCGGAGGCGGCCGTCCAGCAGCGGGCGCTGGGGTACGACCGGGCGGGCGACGAGCACTACGACACGATCTCGGCCTACATCAAGAGCATGCGGGGCTCGGACCCGGATGCGGCGCTGTACTGGCTGGCGAAGATGATCGCGGCGGGCGAGGACCCGCGGTTCATCGCGCGGCGGCTGGTGATCCAGGCGGCCGAGGACGTGGGCAACGCGGACCCGATGGCGCTCGTGGTCGCGACGGCGGCGGCGCAGGCGGTCGAGTTCGTGGGAATGCCGGAGGCGCAGATCCCGCTGGCGCAGGCGACTATCTATCTGGCCACGGCCGAGAAGAGCAACGCGAGCTACCTGGCGATCAGCCGGGCGCTGGAGGACGTGAAGAACCGATCGCTGGGGTCCGTGCCGTCGCACCTGCAGAGCGGGCCGCGGGCGGCCGCGGCCCCGGGGGCCGAGCGGGCGGGGTATGAGTATCCGCACGACTTCCCGGGCGGATTCGTGGAGCAGGAGTATGTGCCGCCGGGCGCCAAGAGCACGACCTACTACGAGCCGACGGATCGCGGACGAGAGAAGCGCATCAAGGAGCGCCTCGAGCGCCTGCGACCGGGCTCATCAGGCGAGCCGGACCCAGAGCCGCCGAGTCCTGCGACGGACTCCGAGTGATGCGGCCGGAGGGAGGGCCTCAACTGAAGCACACCACCGAGAAGCTGGATGAGGACACCGTGATCGTGCGCGTCACCGGGGAGGTGGACGCGTACAACGAGGCGGAGTTCCGCGCTGCCTTTGGGGAGATCGGGCCGGGCGGCGTCCGGTTCATCGTGGCAGATCTGACCGGGGTGCCGTTCATCGACAGCAAAGGCCTCGGCGTGCTCAACGGCGTGCGGCGGCGCGCCGAGGAGGCCAGCGGGAAGCTGGTGGTCATTTGCGAGGCGGGGCACGTGCGGAGGACGTTCGAGCAAGCAGGCTTCCCCCAGATCATCCCGCTGCATGAGACGGAGGACGCGGCGCTCGAGGACGTCCGGCAGGCCAAGGGGGGTGGCGGCGATGGCTGATCGGCCCGAGGACACCGTGGAACTGGTCGTGCCGAACGAGCGCAAGTATCTGCACGTGGTGCGGCTGGCGGTCTCGGGAGTGGCAAGCCGCGCGGGCTTCTCGGTTGCGGAGATCGAGGACATCAAGCTCGCGGTGGGCGAGGCGTGCACGAACGCCATGGAGCACGCGTACGAGGCCGGGGACGAGACCGCGACAATCCGGATCCGCTGCCGGGTTGAGCCGGAGGCGTTCGTCGTGGAAGTGGTGGATGAGGGGCAGGGGTTCGACCCGGACGATGTGACCATCGATCCGAGCGCGCCGCCGCCCACGGAGCGCGGCCTGGGTCTGTTCCTGGTCAGCAGCAGTGTGGACCGACTGGACATCGACACGGCGCCGGGGGCAGGGACCAAGGTGACGATGGTGAAGAAGACGCCGCGGGCGGGAGACGCTGGTTGATGCGAGGCGCGTCCGCCGGACCGAGCAAATGGGCGAGTATGAAGACGCGGGAGCTCTTCCGGGAGCTGCGCACGGCCGGGAGCCAGGAGCTCCGCGCGTACCTCATTGGGGCCCACGACGGGCTCGTGCGGCACGTGGTGAAGCAATACTCGGAGTCGGGGGAGTCGATGGAGGATCTGCTCGGCGTGGCACGGCTGGGCCTCATCAACGCCATCGACCGGTTTGACCCGGAGCGAGGCACGCAATTTGCCACGTACGCGGTGCCGACGATCAGGGGCGAGGTGCGGCGCCATTTCCGGGACAAGGGCTGGGGCCTGAAGGTGCCCCGGCGGCTCCAGGAGTTGGTGCTGCGGACGAAAAAGGCGATGGAGGATCTCACCGTCCAGCACGGCCGGTCGCCGACGTACCCGGAGCTTGCGGCGTCGCTGGGCGAGTCCGAAGACGACGTCATCCAGGCGGTCGAGCTTAGCCAGCAGTACGATCCCCTGTCCATGGATACGCCGGCGGGGGAGGGCGAAGACGGTCACGATACGGCCCCGGAGGACATTGCGGGCACGCCGGACGAGTCCCTCGAGTCTCTGGGCGAGCGGACGGAGCTGGCGACGGCGATCGAGGCGCTCCCGGCGCGGGAGAGGGAGATAATCGTCAGCCGGTACTATCGTGACGAGTCGCAGACAGAGATCGCCAAGCGCCTCGGCATCTCCCAGATGCACGTATCGAGGCTCCAGCACCGGGCCCTCGGCCGACTCAGGCGGTTGCTTCGAGATGGCGGCACCCGATAGCCCATCATCACGACCGGCACCAACGACGGCCATCGCCGTGTTCCTCGGCGGCATACTGGCCGTCGCGCTGTGTGTGGTGCTGTACAAGGTGCGGGCGATCTTCCTCCCGTTTATCATCGGGCTCTTCATCGCATACGTACTGGACCCGGCGCTGGACTACATGGAGGGCCGGGGCCTGTCGCGCTCGGCGGCCGTGTGGACTGTCAGCGGCATGGCGGTGGTGGTGCTGGTCATCGTGGCGCTGCTGGTGGTGCCCGTCGTCGTGGGACAGGTGCAGAGCCTGGCGCGGAACTTCGGGGACCACGTGGAGCGGATCCAGTCTCTGTACGATGCCGGCACGCAGTGGGTGCTGGCAGTCGCCGACCCGCAGGCGGCGGCGAATGACGAGAAGCTGCAGGGCGCCACGGGCGGCGACAATGACAGGGCATCCGCCATCCCCGCAGGGGCGAGCATCAAGCAGCTGGGCCACAGCGTCTCCCTGGCAGAGCCGGACGAGGCACTCGCGACGGCCAATGATCTGCGGCTGCAGCAGGACGAGGACATCTCGGAGAATGTCCGGGGCGAGACGGATCAGCGCGTGGCGGATGTGATAGTGCGGGAGACGGCGGAGAACGTGCCGGTGGCGAAGCGGCTCGGCGCGTTGTTCGACGAGGCCACGGCATCGGTATCACGCGTGGTGCCGACTGCGCTGCGCAAGGTCGGGAGCTTCCTGCTCGGGTCGCTCTCGAGTCTCCTCGTGGTAGTGCTGGTGCCCATCATTGCGTTCCATTTTCTCAAGGAGTTCGACCCGTTCAGAGCCGCCGTTGTGCGTCTTGTGCCGGAGCGCCGGCGTGACGACTTTCGGGCGATTACCCGGCAAGTCAACGCTATGCTGGGCAGCTACCTGCGGGGGTTGACGGCGGTTTGTGTTCTCGTGGCGATCGCGAGCACCGCGATGCTTTACGTGCTGAGCCTGTTGTTCGGCATGGAGTATGCGCTGGTGATCGGGCTTGTGACAGGGCTGACGTACGCGGTGCCGTACATCGGGGCGACGCTGGCGGCCGTGGCCGCGGGCGTGTTCGGGTATGCGACGGCGGATCACCACGCACTGCTGTGCGGCGGCCTGGCCGTGGGGCTGCAGATCGTGATCAACCAGATATTCGACAGTATCATCATGCCGCGCATCGTGGGGCACAAGGTCGGAATGCACCCGCTGCTGGTGATCTTCGCGCTGATGGCGGGGTTCGAGCTATGGGGCATCCTCG
>JASFTE010000393.1:0-5257 GCA_050114035.1 Armatimonadota bacterium
TGGCGAGCCGCAGGTCCAGGGCCCAGTACGGGATGTCCATCAGGTGGCAGCCCCAGTTCCCCGTCTCCCCCGTGCCGAAGTCCCACCAGAAGCGCCACTTGTACGGGGCGTAGGCGGGGTGGTAGGGCCGGTACGGGGCCGGGCCGAGCCACAGGTCCCACCTCAGGTGCGCCGGAACCGGCGGCGTGTCCGTGGGGATCTCCGGCATCCCGCGCGACCCGCCCTTCCACACGCGCACGTCCCGCACCGGGCCGATGGCGCCCGAGCGGACGATCTCCACCACGCGGTGCACGTTGCTGTTGGCGTGCCGCTGCGTCCCGATCTGGGTGGCCACCTCCTGCTCCTGCGCCAGCTCCGTCAGCCGCCGAGACTCGTTCACCGAGTGCGTCAGCGGCTTCTCACAGAAGCAGTGCTTGCCCATCCTCAGCGCCATCGCCGCCGCTACGGCGTGCGTATGGTCGGGCGTGGCCACCACAACGGCGTCGATCTGCTCGCCCATCTCCTCCAGCATCCGCCGCAAGTCGTAGTACTTCCGCGCCTTCGGGAACTTCTCGTACGCGTCCCCCGCTCGCTCGTCATCCACGTCACACAGGGCCACGATGTTCTCCCCGGCGACGGCATTCACGTTGGTGCGGCCGCGCCCGCCGATGCCGATGACGGCCACATCGAGCTTGGCGTTCGGCGAGCCGTTCTCGGCCCACGCATTCCGGCCCACCGCCCACACGCCGACGCCTGCGAGCGCCGTATCACGCAGCATCGTGCGGCGGTTCATCTGCTTGGTCATTCGCTGGTCCTCCCATGCCCCATACGTCTCACGGCGGAGTGCACTGCGTCCGGTCCGTTCCTCTTCGCCCATCGCATTGCCTGCCGAGTGCCCCGCGGAAAGACACCAAGGCCAAGACAGCGATCAGCGAGAGTTTCATCACCATTCCTGCTCCGCCACAGCCCGCATCGGGCGGCAGTGCCTGTATGCTTTGTTCCCGGGCGCGCGAAGTCCTTGTACTCTGGGAAGCCGCCCGCCGCGCAGTCGGGCTCGCCGGGCACCGCCCACGGAGTGTGCGACCTACTGCTGTTGCTCACCGCATTGACTGCTGGCCCCAGCGTGGGGTATCATGCCTCCCGGTGGGGGCGGATGGGGCCTGGTGGTTCTCCTGGGCTTCAAACCCAGTGCCGGGCCAGCTAGTGCTGTCCGGGGTGGGTTCGATTCCCACACGCCCCCGCCAACAAGACAGCTTGCGACTGCTCGGGAGTGGTCCACATGAGGCGTGCAGGTGTGCGAGGCAGGACCGTGCTCATCGCCGCATCCCTCGTGCTCGGTCTGGTGTGTGCCGGTGTAGCTGCGCCGGCAAAGGGCAAGGCCGGCGAGGGAGCCAAGGCGCCACAGCGTATCCTCAAGAAACGCATCGCCGTGCTGCCCATCGACGTCGCACTGGCCCCCGGGAGCTACCGCCGGTACCCCCGCTCCGTCGTCGCGGGCCTCACCGACATGCTGACGACCGCCCTCAGAGGGACCAAGCGCTTCATCGTGGTGGAGCGAGCGCGGCTCGAGGGCATCCTGGGAGAGCAGCAGCTCGCCGACCAGGGGATCACCACTCCCGAGACGGCGCCCGAGCGTGGCAAGGTCCTCGGTGCCGAGTACCTCATCGCCGGCGACCTCACGGAGTTCGAGCACGCCATCAGCGGCCGCGGCGGCGACATCCGCATCAAGGGCTACCGGATAGGCGGCGACCGGGAGCGGGCCCACCTGGCCATCGACGCCCGGGTCGTGGACGTGGACACCTCGGAGATCCTGGCCGCCAAGAGCGTCGCCGGCACATCCACACTCCGCTCCGCGCGCATTCGCCTGCCCATCGGCTCCTTCGACATCGGCACCCGCTCCTTCAAGCGCTCTGCCCTCGGTAAGGCAATGCGCACCGCCGTGGACAAGTGGACGCGCTTCATCGTGGACGAGCTGGGCAGCCAGCCGTGGCAGGGACGCGTGGCCAAGGTGGCAAGCTCCACCGTCTACATCAACGGCGGCACGGACATCGGCATTCGCGAGGGCGATCGGTTCGAGGTGGTGCGGCCGGGCGAGGCGCTCACCGATCCGGCCACGGGCCTGGAGCTCGCCCGGGAGCTCATCACCGTCGGCGCCATCCGGGTCAGGCAGGCCTACGAGAAGTACTCGGTGGCTGAGATCGTATCGGGCGAGCTCTTCCAGCGCGGCGACATCATCCGGGCGATCGCCCCCGGGCGCCCAGACAGCCCATCCGGCCCGGCGCTCCGCACGTACTGACGCCCGTCAATCAGGATTCCCCCCTGTGCCTCGCTGCCGGGCCTGGACTCGGTCGCCCACCTGGCCCACGTGGCCGGCGTCCGCTATCGTAACAAGGGAGTCGGAAGCAATGACGACCATGGTGTCTCTGTTCGGGTGCGCATGCGTCACGGCAGGTCTCCTCGCGTCCGCCGGCGCATCGGCCGCCGAGCTGTACCCGCCCGCCCCTCCGCCCTATCACACACTCGTCGAGGACGGCGCCCCGAGGGCCGTCATCGTCCTTGCCCAGGAGCCGTCCCACATCGAGCAGTACGCCGCTGCCCAGCTGCAGCGCTACATCGGCAAGATGTCGGGCGTGCAGCTGCCCATCGTCCCTGAGGGGGACGCGCCAAAGGGCTACAAGCTCCTCGTAGGCAAGACGAAGGCGTTGCGGGGCTCGAAGCTCCAGCTCAACGAGGACGCCGCGGGCCGCGACGGCTTCGCCCTCGTGAGTAACGCCCGGCGCCTCATCATCGCCGGCCGCAACGACCTCGGCACGCTCTTCGGCGTCTACGAATTGCTCGAGCGCCACCTGGGCGTCCGCTGGTTCATGCCCGGGGACGTTGGCGAAGTCGTGCCCGAGATGAGGACCGTCCGCATCGGCACGCTCCGCGAGATCGTCAAGCCCGCCTTTGACACGCGCTGGGTCGGCACCGGGGAGTGGTCGCTGAAGCAGCGGATGAACTGTCACGTCAGCGTCGAGGGTGAGGACGTGAGCGTGAACTGGCTCTGGCACTTCCACACCTTCAGGATCCTCATCCCGCCCGAGGAGCACTTCGATGAGCATCCCGAGTGGTTCCCGCTGGTCAATGGCAAGCGGAAGAGGCCGGACCGCGAGAACAGTCACAGCACGCAGCTTTGCACCTCGAACCCCGAGGTCGTCAGGAAGCTGGCCGAGGGCATGATCGGAAAGCTCGACGAGGACCCGACCATCGAGATCATCACGCTCTCGCCCAACGACGGCGGCGGCTTCTGTGAGTGCGACAAGTGCGTCGCACTTGACGAGCCGGAGCGCGACTGGTTCGCCCGGTACAGCCGGCGGCTGGCGATGCTGAACGCTGAGGTGACACGCCTCGTGGGCGAGAAGCACCCGAACGTCCTCGTGAAGATCGGCGCCTACGCCATGTACGCCCGGCCGCCGCTGGACGACGGCTGGCGCCCGCCGGAGAACACGCTCGTGCAGCTCTGCCACATCTACTTCTGCCACAACCACCCCATTGCGACGGGCGAGTGCCGGGAGGGGGAGACGTACGAGGCCGACGACAACTTCCAGCCCAATCAGGAGTTCCGGCGCGTCCTGGAGCAGTGGCGCGAGCTCACCGACCACGTCTACATCTACGAGTACTACGCGCTCGGCGGCTTCCAGCGCGCGCAGCTCCCCTGGGCCATGGTCCACACCATGCGCCGCGACATCCCCTTCTACCGCGACATGGGCGTGAAGGGCTTCTACACGCAGCTCAGCGCCAACTCATGGCACCGGCTGGGGCTGAACTTCTACGTGGCGGCGAAGCTGGCGTGGAATCCCGACCTCGACGTGGACGCGCTGCTCGAGGACTACTTCACCAAGTTCTACGGCCCCGCCGCCGAGCCCATGCAGGCCTACTTCATGACGCTGGAGCGCGCCTACACCGACTACAACGGGTGCATCTCCTACGGCCTTCAGTCCGCCCCCCGCATCGCCAAGGACATCTTCACGCCGGCCATCATGGCCGACCTCGGCACGCACCTGCAGGCCGCCCAGACCGCGGCCGACACCGACATCATCAAGCAGCGCGTCGCAATGGCCGAGCAGATGCTGCAGGAAACGAAGGACTCGCTGGCAGGGGGAGCGTAGGCGACGCCGTATGCCGTCGCCTTGCCGACCACTATCCACTGATCACTGACCACTGGGCTCCGCCAGCGGCTTTGGCCTCACCGGACACGTCGGGCAGATGGTCTGGGTCAGCTTGAACGTCGTGCCGATCATGTCGGCGCCCCGCATGAGCTGGATCTCGGCGTCGCCGATCTGCCCGTCGCGGATCTGGTCGCGCTCGCGCATGGCCTCCTCGATCGGGTCCCACTCAATCAGGCACTTCCCGTCGCGCCACTGCACGCTCCAGGCGTCCACGACCTCGCCTCGCTCGTTCTTGATCTTCCGCGGCATCTGCCGGTAACCCATGCACTTGACCTGCGCCATCGTCTCGGCCACATGCGCCGCGGTGTTCGCCCGCATGCCGCAGCCCAGGAGCACAATGTGTCCGCCGAGCTGGATGAGCTTGCCCAGCGGACAGCGCGCGTCGAAGGTGAGGATGTCGAGGTGCTCGCTCATGAGGAACTCGGCGAGGGGACCGATGGCGGCGTACGGGTGCGTCGGGTGCATGCTGCGCCTGGCCTCGGGGCGTCGCCAGAAGGTATCCGGGATGATGCCGTTCGTGCAGACCGATTCGTTGATGTCGAACACGTCCGCCCGGCCGTGGTTGAACGACGGCATCATGACGGTCCCATCGGGCGCCACCGTCTCCAGGAGCCCGCCGATCACCGCGCCCGCCCCGCCATCCACGTGCCCGAAGGCACTCAGCGAGCTGTGCACCTGCAGCAAGTGGCCGGGCCTGAGGCCCATGTCCCGCAGCCCGGCGACGATGTCGTCCTTCGTTACGAGCGTCCTACCGGTTGGGTCGTACACGAAGAGAAGCTCCTCCGGTGAGCGATCGCACGATGGCTGCGGCTATGCCTCCCACCCCTCAATCCCATCCCTGACGTCCCGCAGAAACAGCGCCCCGTCCATCCCATCAGCCGCCCGGTGGTCCACTGAGAGCGTCAGGTGCAGTGTGGGGCGCGCCTCGATGGCGCCGTTGACGGCGAGCGGCCGCTCCATGAGCGACCCGACGGCCAGGATGCCCGTCTGCGGGGGGCTGATGATGGCGTTGAACGCGGCGATGTCCATCGGGCCGACGTTCGAGATGCTGAAGGTCGCGCCCATCTGGA
>JASFTE010000394.1:0-5250 GCA_050114035.1 Armatimonadota bacterium
CCCTTTGTCAAGGGAAGGATGTGATCTATTTCACAAATGCCCGCGCGAGCCCGTAGGGTGCAGAACGGAACCTATTCAGGGCTGTGGAGCGTGTGGAGGGCCCCGTCAGATCTGGCAAGCGGGGCAGTAGAACGTGCTCCGACCGCACTGCTTCACGCGCACGATCCGGCCCCGGCAGCCGCGCCGCCGGCAGCGCTCTCCCTCGCGACCGTATACCCGCAGCAGGCGAGCGAACCGGCCGGAGTCGCCATCCACCGTGCGGAAGCCGGAGAAAGTCGTGCCGTTGGCCTCGACGGCGCGCTCGAGGACGGCCGCGATGGACCGGTACAGCCGCCCTGCCTCAGCGCGCGACACCTCGGCGCACGCCCGCAGCGGCGACAGCCGCGCCCGATGCAGCGCCTCGGCGGCGTAGATGTTGCCCAAGCCGGCTACGTACCGTTGGTCCAGGAGGAAGGGCTTGATGGGCCGCGTGCGCCCGGCGAGCATCCCGTGAAGCGCGGCGCCGTCCATGCCATCGGACAGCGCGTCGCGGCCGATGTTCCGCATGGAGCGCGACCCCGCCACCGCATCGGCCCGGCACAGTTCGATGGTACCCAGCGTCCTCACGTCCGAGAGTACGAGGCGGCGTGTGCTCCGACGCGGGCCGGCGAAGTCAAACATCGTGCGCGCGTGGCGTGGCACCGGCGCCTCGGGGGGCACGGCGAGGATCGTCCCGCTCATGCGGAAGTGCACCAGGAGCGCCCAGTGGTCGAAGGCCAGCACCAGCAGCTTGCCGCGGCGCTCTGCCGCCGTCAGCCGGCGCCCGCGGAGCGCGCGCGTGACGGCCCGCGGGCTGTGCGGCTGCAGCATGCCTCGATGGAGAACGCGCACGCGCACCAGGCGCAGCCCGACCGCGCGGTCGGCCACCTGGCGGCGAATCGTCTCCACTTCCGGCAGCTCAGGCATCGACGGAATGGGGCTCCTTGTCCCCCGCCTCCAGCCGCGCCCGAAGCTGGCCGCAGGCGGCCTCGGCCTCGCCGCCCCGCGACGCCCGCAGGGTCGCGTTGACGCCCTCCTGCTGCAGCAGCTCGCAGAATGCCGCCGACTGCCGCCGCGTCGGCGCGCGGAAATCGGCCCCCATGGCATTGTACCGGATGACGTTCACGTGGCAGAGCATACCCCGCAGCATCTCCCCGAGCCGGCGGACATGGCCGCGGGCGTCGTTTACCCCCCGCAGGAGCACGTACTCGAAGCTCACGCGCCGGTTCGTGAGCGCGATGTAGTCCCGGGCGGCCCCGAGCAGCTCGCGCAGCGGGCAGCAGCGACGGGGGATGAGCTGCCGCCGGAGCTCGTCGGTCGCGGCGTGCAGCGATATGGCCAGCTTCACCTGCGGCTCGTCCTCGGCGAACTGGCGGATCCGCCCCGGCAGGCCGATGGTGGACACCGTAATGGACCGGGCGCCGATCCCCATCTCGCTTCTGAGGAGACGGATGGAGCGCAGCGTGCTATCGTAGTTCAGGAACGGCTCGCCCATGCCCATGTAGACGACGTTGATGGAGGCCTGTGCGATGTCGCCGTCGCGCGAGTCCAGGGCGAACAGCACCTGCTCCAGGATCTGGCCGGCCGTGAGATTGGCCTGCAGCCCCGACTGGCCGGAGGCGCAGAAGACGCAGCCCACGGAGCACCCGACTTGCGTCGAGACACAGACCGTGGTGCGGCTTTGCGAGGGAATCCTCACACACTCAGCGTAGCCCGCCGCGGGGAAGCGCACGGCAAGCTTCGCCACGTCGTCGGCCGCGCGCGTCACGCCGATGACGCCGGCGCTCCGGACGCGCCAGCGCTCGGCCAGCGCCGACCGGAGCGATTTCGGCAGGTCGGTCATGTCGTCGAAGCTCGATACGCCGCGCCGGTAGATCCAGCGGGCCACCTGCCGTCCGCGCAGCGCAGGTTCATCCACACGCGCCGCGAGGTCTTCGAGCTCTGCCGTGCTCTTGCCGACGAGACACTCCATTGCGTTGCCTCTGGCCGCGATCCACTGCGCCTACAGCATCACCAGTCCGGGGGATACGCGAGGTCCGGACGCCCGGGCTCCCGCGACCGGCGCGACCTGGCCTGTGAGGGAATGAACGTCTTGCCGCATACGGGGCATGGCCCTTCCGGCACGATCCAGTCGCCGTTGGTCCACACGCCGCAGTCCAACTTGGCCCCCCGGTTCGCCACTGTCATGGGGCACTCCTGGTACATCTTGTGGAACGACTCGAACCCCTGGCAGCCGTCCGTCGTCCGACCGCATTGGGCGCACTCGTACTTGGGCGAGGGGAGTGGGCCGCCGCCTTTGAAGCGGTAGCCGAGGAACTTGAGCTTGCCCCGGCACTTGATGCACGTGCTCCCGTCCAGCTTGCTGAAGTTTATCGGGCGAAAGGTCGGGTACCGGGGCGCGTTGAGCTCGAAGTCGCCCCGCTCGAACGAGCGCGGCAGTGGGACCACGCGCGGCAGGTCGAGCCCGGGCATCTCGGCCGCCCGCAGCGCCAGTGGCACGACCGCGAGCAGCGGCTGCGCCAGACGCGACTCCCCTATCTGGCTCTTGGGCTGCGCCGCGGCCGTCATGAGCTGCAGGAAGATGCCCAGCACCACATAGGCCAGCAGAACGTTGAGCGTGGCGCCGCCGAGGCGGCTCGCCCTCGAGGGCTTCTTGCGCGGCTTGACGACCCGGCTCACGATCAGCCCGACCACCGTCGCCCCCACGGCCACCATGAGCACGAACCCGAGGGGCCCGGAGATCAAGTCGGGCATCCCGAGCGTCTTCCGCACCAGCCACCAGCCCACGGGAAAACCCAACAGGCCGGCCCCAAGGCCGCCGACGATGCACGCCAGGTCCAGCAGACCCGCGCGGATGCCCCGCCGCGCGCCCCAGTAGCCGGCCAGGAGCAACACCAAGACGATCAGTAGATCAATGCCGTTCAATGCGCTCGCCATCCCCGTGCAGCCGCTGGCGCTGCTCCTCCGCGACCCGCCGCGTCTGTTCCGCCAGCCGCTGCTGCATCGCGTCCACGTCTCGGCCCACCGTGCGCAGCGCCGCGAGGCAGACCACCCCGCCGAGCACACAGCAGGCCGGCAGGCTCAACAGAGCCAGGCGCAGGTTCTCCGGCTCCGCCACGCCCCGAAGCCGATAGATGTCCGACAGCCTCCCGATCAGCAGAGGCGAGGCAGCGTCGCCGGCAACATGGATAATGAACGTGAACAGCGCCACGGCCGTCGCCCTGAGCTTCGGCTCCACCACAGCGTACAGCAGGGCGCCCATGGGCGGCAAGGGCCATGTCAGGAAGAACCCGGCGATTGCCAGGCATGTCATGTAGACGCCGGGCTCATTGCTCGTGACGAACAGCAGCATGGCCGGCGCGCCACCCAGCAGGCCCAGCCCTATCAGGAGCACGTGCGCGCCCCGCATTCGGTCGGCCAGGCGGTCCGCAACCCACCCGGAGCTGACGGCGCCAACGAGGCAGCCTGCCATAGTTGCTGACGCGCCGGCGACGACGCCCCTGGCGGCGGCCAGCCCTCGAGCTTTCTCCAGGAAGATCGGCATCCAGTGCAGCAGGCCACCGGTGGCTGCCGTCAGCAGCGTGATGCCCGCGCACAGTATCCAGAAGGTGGGCACGCGCAGCAGCGTCCGCATCGGCGGCGTCGGGGCCCTCTCGGCCCCCTGCACATCCTCGGTCCACCCCTTCGCCGGCTCACGCAGCGCAGCGACCAATACCGCCACGCCAATGCCCGGTGCGCCCACTATCCAGAACGTGCTCCGCCAGTCGAACGCCTCCCGGAGGGCGCCGCCGCCCCCGATGCCGAGCGCGCCCCCCATGAGCATCCCGGCCGCCACCACTGCCGTACCACGCGCTCGCCGCCCGGAGCCCACATAGTCGCTGATGATCGCGATGGCCGACGGGAGGCACATGGCCTCGCCGATGCCAACAAGTCCGCGCGTAACGAGAAGGAAGCCAAAGCGACGGGAGGTCGCCGATGCCATGGTCGCCATGGCACAAGCCGCCATGCCGATGGCGATGATGTACTTGCGCACCCACACATCGCTCAAGCGGCCGAAGGGCACTGCCGTGAGCGCGTACACCACCACGAAGGCGGTGCCCAGGCTGCCGAGCGCCGCGTCGCTGAGACCGAACTCGGCCTGAATCGGGGCAAGCAGGGGGCTAACAACGTAGCGGCACGCGTAGTTGACTGCCGTGACGAGACACAGGACCCCCACGGCGTACCACGCGTAGCGAGCGCTGATGTCACTCGGTTCCCGCATCTATGGAGCGCCGCCCGCAGGGAGCTTGCCGTGCAGCTCGTGACAGCGTGCCGGCATATCTGAGGGTCGACCATCCTGAGGTGCGCTCTGAGAACGCCGCGCATCCGGTACACGGACCAGGTGCGGCCCGGTCCGCGGGGGAAGTATAGGTGATGCCGTTGCCGGCGTCAACGAGCCGAGGCCGCCCAGGAGGCGCCCATGGAATCCAACGTACCGCCGGCCAAGATCGTCGCACTGCTGACGGATTTCGGCGCGGCCGACCCCTACGTCGGCGCGATGAAGGGCGTCATCCTCGGCGTCTGCCCGGCGGCACGGATCGTGGACGTGTGCCACGGAGTACCGGCCCAGGACGTCCTGGCGGGCGCCCTCATGCTGCAGGCGTCGTACCAGTACTTCCCCGCCGGGACCGTCTTCGTCGCGGTTGTGGATCCGGGCGTCGGCAGCGCGCGGCGGGCGGTGGCGGCCGAGGCGGACGGCCGCTTCTTTGTCTGCCCCGACAACGGGCTGCTGAGCGGCGTAGCGATGCGGACGCCGATCGCGCGGGCCGTCGAGCTGACGAATTCGCAGTTCTTCCTGCCGCGTGTGAGCCAGACGTTCCACGGGCGCGACGTGTTCGCCCCGGTGGCCGCGCACCTGGCGGCCGGGATCCCGCTCGGCGCGTTCGGGCTGCCCGTGGAGGACCTCGTCACCATCCCCATCACCGAGGCGGAGCGGACGCCGGGCGGTTGGGACGTGCAGGTGCTCTACATCGACCGCTTCGGCAACGCTGTCACGGACCTGCGCGAGGAAGACGTCGCGGGCATCGCTCCGGGGAGCATCCGTTTCCGCATAGGAAAGCGCACCATCGAGGGCCTGAGCCAATCGTACGCCGACGTCCGGGAGGGCGAGCCATTGGCCGTGGTCGGCAGTTGGGGATACGTGGAGATCAGCATCTGCAACGGCTCGGCGGCGGAACAGCTCGGGCTGGGCCG
>JASFTE010000395.1:0-5222 GCA_050114035.1 Armatimonadota bacterium
CACATGTAGAGCACGCCCTCCACCATGAGCATGCCGCTGGCCTTCGGGCCCCGGGCGCCGTCGCCGACTGTCTCGCCGGTCTCGGAGCGGACGTTCTCGCCGCGGAAGTCCGTGGCCGGGCCGACGATGCGGGCGAAGCCCTGGCTCAGCTTCTTCTCCGTGCGCGGCTCAAAGCCCCAGCCGTCGCCATAGGACGTGTACATGTGCCCGTCGTCGGCCCACGTGATGGGCCAGTTGTCGCTGCCGACGGCCTTCCTGACGATGGACGAGACGGGGTCGAAGGTGACGCTCTTGATAATGGGACTCGGTGGGTACGGCGGCTCGGCCGGAGCGCCGGTAGCAGCGCTGAGCAAGCTAACCAGCATCATGTGTGCCAAGATCATCGTGCCTCCCACCCGGCATGTCGGGCGTGATGGGTCATCGCGTACTCCACGGTTCCTCTGGAGGCGCAGGAAACCCTTCGCGCCACATCTCTTGGGGGGTGCGCAGACACGAAGGAGTAGTGGGGGGCGCCTTTGAATGTTACGCGCCGGGACAAGGGCCATGACCTGGCGGGTCGTACTGCTCTGCATCGCGATCATGATCGTCAGCAGCGTCTGGATCCAGTACGCGGCGCTGCTGACGCTCAGCGCGCAGGTGGCCATGGCCGTGCCGCCTGTGCCGGCGCTCGTGGGCTTCGTGTGCCTGCTGGGATACGCGGCCGTCGCCCGGCGGTTGCCCGGGGCGTTCCGGCTGTCCCGCCGGGAGCTCCTGATCATCTACTGCGTGCTGTGCCTCTCGGTGGCCATGTGCGGCGGGGGGGCGCTGCGCTTCTTCCTCCCCTCGCTGCCGACGCTGCAGTACCATGCCCACCCCGACAACGAGTTCGCGGCGATGGCCGAGGCGCTGCCGCCGTGGTACGCGCCGACTGACGCCGAGGCCATCCGCACGTACTTCGAGGGCGCGGATATGGAGAGGGTGCCATGGCGGCACTGGGCGCTCCCGCTGGCGGGCTGGAGCTGCTACTTCTTACTGTTCATGACGGCCGTGATGTGCATGTGCGTGCTCTTCTTCCGGCCGTGGAACGAGGGGGAGCGCTTACGGTTCCCTCTGGTGGCCCTGCCACTGGAACTGGTCTCGCCCGGGGAGCCCATCGTCCGCCGGCCGGCGCTGCTGCGCGATCCGCTCACGTGGGTGGGCGTCGCGATCATCGGGATATACAACCTGCTCAACATCCTGCGCAGCTTCAACCCCTCCGTCCCGGCACTGCCCCAGCAGATCCCGCTGCAGCAGCTCTTCACCGAGGGGCCCCTGCGCAACATCTGGTGGCTCCGCATCGACATCCACCCGGTGCTGTTCGGCTTCGGGTACCTGATGACCACGGACCTGCTGTTCTCGTCCTGGGCCTTCCTCGTGCTGCTGCTGGGCGAGTATGCCGTCATCAACTCCCTGGGCTACCAGATACCGGGGGCACCCTTCGAGTCGGAGCAGTCGGCCGGGGCGTACATCGCGATGGCCGTGTTCCTGGTCTGGATGGCTAGGCGGCACGTCGCGGAGGCCGCTCGCGCGTGGGTGGATCCGGAGAACAGCTCCGCCACGCGCGTGGAGCGCTGGGCCGTGCTCGGTCTTCCCGTGTGTCTGGCGGGCGTGGCCCTCTGGCACTACGCGGCGGGGATGCTCCCGCGGACGCTCATACCCTTCTACACGCTCCTGTTCATCTTCGCCATCGGCGCGGTGCGGATCCGCTCCGAGGCCGGGCTGCCGACGCTGTGGCTGCAGCCGCTGGAGATGGCGACGAATCTGCCCATCAACGCCCTCGGCTCGGCCCCCTTCGCCCCGCGGGGGAGCCTGCGCAACCTGACCATCCTGGGGTCGTCCCACTTCCTGCCGCGGGGGTACTTCGGGAACCTGGGCGCGTATCAGATGGAAGGCCTGAAGATCGCACAGGACGGCGGCATTCGGGCGCGGCATATGGTGCAGGCGCTCACGTATGCCGTGGGGCTCGGGCTCGCCTTCGGCATCTGGCTGCACCTGTCGGCGTACTACATGTACGGAGCCAACGTCCTGGAGGGCGGCACGACGGAGGGCGGGTACCGCATCCAGCTGTATCTGCGCCAGTACCGGACCGTCTCGGACTACATCCAGTCGCCGGTCGGGCCGGACCGGACGCGGACGCTGGCCACGCTCGCGGGCTTCGTGCAGGCGGGAGTGCTCATCGTCCTGCGCCGCGCGTTCCTGCGCTTCCCGCTCCACCCGCTGGGCTTCGTGTTCGGACTGACCTGGGGCCGGCAGAGCCAGGCGATGCTGTTCAGCCTGTGGCTCATCAAGAGCCTCATCATCCGGCTGGGCAGTGTGCGGCTGTACCGGCGGCTGCTGCCGCTGTTCCTCGGGATTGCCTTCGGGCATCTGATCGTGGCGGGGCTGATCTGGGGGCTGATATCGACGTTTGGCGGGGAGGCGTTCAGAGGGTACGTCGTGTGGTTTCATTAGAGGCAGGGAAAAGGGTGAAGGGGAACGGGAGAAGATGGCCAGAGGCCAAAACCAACCTGCGAAGGACCAAGCACATGTGGCTAGTCTGTGCGATCTGCCTGGCATGTCTGCTCTGCGCGATGCCGCCCGGCTTGGCGTTCGAGGTCGACACCTCCGACCAGCCGGCGCGGCATCCGCCGCTGTCCCCGGTGGATGGGGCGGAGGCTATCACCAATCCCCCCTCCATGATCTGGCGCCTGGATGAACGGGCCGCCACGTACACGCTGGAGTTGTGCCCGCGGCACGCCTTCGACCGGGGCGTCATCCGCGTCCATGGCATCGACATGCCCTTCTACAACCACTCGGCGACGCTGGCCGAGGGGACGTGGTACTGGCGGTACTTCGTGGTGACCCCGGATGGAGAGCGGTCGGAACCGAGTCCGGTCAGGAGCTTCGCCATCACTGCCGAGTCGAGTCCCCTGCCGGTCCCCGCTACCAGGGACATCCTCGCCCGCATGCCGGCGCACCCGCACGTGTTCGTCACTCCGGACACGCTGGCGGAGTTCCGGGCGCGAAGGGACGGGCCGTCCAGGGAGGCGTGGCAGAATCTGCGCTACGGCGTAAGCGGCTACGTGGACGCCAAGCCGCCGGAGCTGAAGCTCGAGCCGATGCCGGCAGATCCGGGAAAGAGCCGACAGCAGGTGTTCCACCTCAAGGACGGCAAGCCGTTCGTGCCCGCCGGCTACAAGATCAGGGACCTCAAGTCCGATGCGGCCAAGGCGAACTCCCTGTCCTTCGCCTACCTGATATCGGGCGAGAGGCGGTACGCCGACGGGGCCAGGCGATGGGCGCTGTTCGTGTCGGACTTCCGCGTTGACTACCACCTTGAGGACCGGGCGCAGCACGACACGGTGGTGTACTGCTATGAGTACGGCCTGAAGGGCATGGCGCTGGCATTCGATCGGCTGTACGACCTGCTCACGCCGGCGGAGCGGGCGAAGATGATCCAGCACATCGAGTACCACGGTGAAGCGGCGTACCGGTGGTGCCGCGATCGACTGAAGCTGCATCTGAACTACGAGAACTCCCACGGCCAGCAGTGCATGCACGCGCTGCTCACGACGACCCTCGCCGCGATCCCCGAATCAGAGCGTGCCTGCGAGTGGGCCGACTACCTCATCCGCCAGTACGTCAACCGCGTCGCCTGGGGGAGCGAGGATGGGGGATACACCGAGGGGCAGAAGTACAGCCACAAGGTGCAGTACATCCTCGAGGGCCTCGCCGCGCTGAGGACGGCGACAGGACTCGATGTGTTCACGAAGCCGCGCTGGAAGAACACTGGCGACTTCTGGCTGTACTGCATGTCGCTGAACTACTGGTGGAACCACTGGGGCGACTGCTACCAGTTGCTCGACCCGGACTTCGGCAGCGGCGCCGACACCTACATCACGAGCTTCGTCGGCTCCATGACCCAGAACCGATACGTGAGTTGGTGGAGCGACGCGCGCGTCTCCAGGGAGGCGCATCTCCCCCTGTGGTACCTGTCGGGAAGCGACCTCCGCCCGAAACCCCCGGTGGACATCCCGCAGGCGCGGCTCTTCCCGCAGGTCGGGCAACTCGCCGCCTACGACCGGTTCTACGATCACCGCGGGAACCGCATCTTCTTCCGCAGCAGCCCCTGGGGCGGGCACAGTCACGCGCACTGCGACCAGAACGCGTTCGTGATCCACGCGGGCGGGGAGATACTGGCGTGCGACGCCGGGTACTACACCCACTCGGGTGACACCTACCACAGCAAGTGGAGCCGTGCGACCTATGCCCATAACACGATTCTCGTGAACGGGCAGGGCCAGCCCAAGAGCATCGAGTCCAAGGGCGATGTCTCGGCGTTCCTCAACTCGCCCGATTACTGCCTCTTCGTGGGCGCCGCGGCGAGGGCGTACCCGGGCCTGCTCAACCGGTTCGACCGCGCGATCCTGTTCGTGCGACCGGACGTGTGGATCGTGTACGACGAGCTGAGCGCGCCGGAGCCATCGGAATACACGTGGGTGCTCAACACCTTCGAGCCGGCGGAGATCGATGCCGACGCGCGCGCCATGGTCGTGCGGCAGCGGGACCAGCGCCTTCGCATCGAGCATCTGGCGCCGGACGGACTGGCGTACTCGCAAAGCAACGAGCGGCCCTACCCGATCCAGACGCGCGACTGGTCGCGGTATACCGAGGCGTTCCCGCAGCCCTGGCACATCCGCGTCACGACCCCCGAGAAGCGGGCGGATGAGCGCATATTGGCGTTGATGCACGCCTATGACCGGCGCACCGGGCCGCGGGTGAGCAGCGCGCGGCGGATCGAGGCTGGGCGAGCAGTCGGCGTGCGACTCGAGGACGGGGAGGGCCTCGAGATCGCGCTCTTCCGACGGGCGAACGATCCGGGCTCGATGCTCAGCGCGCGGGACATCGAGACGGACGGCCGGGCGGCGAGCGCTCGTGTGGTGCGGGGCCACGTGGAGCGCTGGGTGCTGCACGGCGGGACGGCACTGACGGTGGGAGGCAACGAGCTGTTCCGCTCAGAGCAGCCCTGCAATGCGGCTGGAAGCACGGCCCTGTCGAGCGCTGCGGCGCAGGTGTGCCTGCAGCACTCCTCGCCAGTAAGCGTGCGCATCGGGCTGCCGAGCAGGCCACGGGCTATCCTCCAGGCGCCGCCGAACAGCCCCACTGAAGCGAAGCGCATCGGGTTCAGGTGGGCGGGGAACGCGGCGGTGGTAGACGCAGACGGC
>JASFTE010000396.1:0-5207 GCA_050114035.1 Armatimonadota bacterium
GGCCGACACCGGGTGGTATGAGATCGTCACCCCGTACCTGCGCTCCATCGATCCGTACCGGCACCCCATCACGACGAGCTGGGAGCGGCCGGAGCTGGACGGCATCGAGCTGAGCGCACCCCACTGGTACCAGCGCGTTGACAGCCCACTTGGCTCACACAAGCGGACCGCCGACCGCGCCCGCCGATACAAGCAGTTCGGCAAGCCCGTCATCGTCGGCGAGCACGGGAACCACGTGGGCAAGCGCGAGCCGCCGTGGCCCCCCGGCGTCGGCGGCGTGTGGGACGCGGGGTCGGCGCTGCGCATGCGCATCCGCAACTGGACCGCGCTCTTTAGCGAGATCTCCTTTGTCTTCTGGAACACCAGCTACGCCCGCGACGGGCACTACATGAACATCTGGCTCGGCCCGCAGGAGCGCCAGTACATCCACGCGATGCAGGACTTCGCCTATCGCCTCGACGCCGGCATCCGAATGGCGCCGGTGACCGTCTCGGCCCCCGATCAGGTGGCGGCGTACGGTCTCGCGTCCAAGGAGCGGGCGGCCGCGTACATGTGCCACTTCACGGACCACGAGACGCCCGTGCGCAGCATGACAGTCTCCCTGGACGTGCCGACAGCCGCGAAGGGCTACTGGTACTCGCCGGAGGACGCCGCGATCCTGGGGAGCTTCGACGCGCCGGCCGGGAGGGGGACGTTCGAGGCCCCGCCCTTCGTCATTGATTTGGCGCTGCTCATCACGCCCAACGGCGCTCCCGACATCGACCACGATGGGATCGCCAACCACCGCGACCCGGACGATGACAACGATGGCGTCGCCGACGCCAAGGATGCCTTCCCCCTCGAGGCCGAGGAGTGGGCCGACGCTGACGGCGACCTGATCGGCGACAACCTGGATGCCGACATCGACGGCGACGGCAAGGCCGACGACCGCAACGCCAACGGCACGCCGGACCACGAGGAGCTCGACTACGACGGCGACGGCGTGGACCGAACGAGGGCAGTGCCATGGGACGCCTTCCCGCGCGACCCCAAGGAATGGCGCGACACCGACGGCGACGGCACCGGCGACAACGCCGACACCGACGACGATGGCGATGGGTGGAGTGATGCGGCGGAGAAGCGGGCGAAGACCGATCCGCTGGACAAGCTCAGCTTCCCGGCCAACTGAGGGGCTGCTGAAGAGCCCATGAAGCTCGCACAGATCGGCGCGGGGAATATCGGCCGCTCCTTCATCGGCCAGTTGTTCTCGCGGGCCGGTTACGAGGTGGTCTTCATTGATATCGACGACGCGCTCGTGGCGGCCCTCAACGAGCGCCGTTCCTACACCGTCGAGATCAGGGACGAGACGCCCGAGACACTGCTCATTGAGAACGTCCGCGCGGTCAACGGCAAGGACGTGGCGAGGGCTGCAGAAGAGCTGGCGACGGCCGACATCGCGGCCACGGCCGTCGGCCCGGAGGCACTGCCGCACGTGTGTCCCATGCTGGCTCGGGCGCTGGTGCGCCGCCGGGAGCTTGGCGGCGGCCCGCTCGACGTCGTCATCTGTGAGAACATGCGGAACGCGGCCGCCTTCATGCGCGAGGCGCTGGCCGGGCATCTCCCGCCCGACTTCCCCCTGGGCGACGCCGTCGGCCTCATTGAGACCAGCATCGGCAAGATGGTCCCCATCATGACGCCCGAGCAGCGCGGCGACGACCCGCTGCTCGTGTTCGCCGAGGCCTACAACACGCTCATCGTGGACGGAACCGCGTTCACGTGCGGCGTCCCGGACGTGCCGGGCATTGATCCGAAGACGAACATGAAGGCGTGGGTGGACCAGAAGCTGTTCGTGCACAACCTGGGCCACGCGCTGCTCGCCTACCTCGGCTTCCTGCTGATCCCGGAGGTGCGCTTCGTGTGGGAGGCGGTGGGAGATCCGAAGGTCGGCACGGCAACGCGGGAGGGAATGTGGGAGTCGGGCCGGGCGCTGATGGCCGAGTATCCCGACGAGCTCGACGAAGAGACGGAGGCCGAGCAGATCGAGGGCCTGCTGCGGCGCTTTGCCAACCGCGCGCTGGGAGACACCATCTACCGCGTCGGGCGGGACCTGCAGCGCAAGCTCGCCCCGGACGACCGGGTCATCGGCGCGCTGCGGCTCGACGGCAGGCACGGCGTCGAGGCTCCCATGACGACACTGGGAGCGGCGGCGGGGATGCTGTTCCGCGCCACTGACGAAGACGGGCGGATGTACCCGCGCGACGCGGAGTTCGTCGAGGCCATCTACTCACACGGCCCCGAGCACGTACTGCGCACGGTCTGCAGGCTCGACCCGGCGAGGGAGTCCGACCGGCCGATCGCAGAGGCCGTGCTCGCGGCCCACGCCCGCATCGTCGCCGACCCTCATGGCTTCCTGTGATGTCGCTTGGCGTGCCACACCATGAACTCGTCCTCCGGGCGCTTGTGGAACAGGGGCGCCGGATCGTCTCGGAGGGCCGCCAGGCCGAACTCGCGCAGGTCGGCCGCCATGAACACCCGCGTCTCCGCCTCCCCCACCTTCCCAACCGCGGCGGGATAGCGTTCCTCGAAGGCCGCGCCCATGGCGGGGAAGTCGAACAGCGGCCACGGGGCGGGCCGCTCGTACTCCGCCGCGCTCACCTCGACGAAAAGCGCCTGGATGTAGTGGAAGAGCGTGCACGTGGGGTAGTCCGTGCCCAGGAACATGTACCTGGCGCCCAGGTCGCACATCTTCTCCCACGGGCTGCCCGCGGCGAAGGCGGCATCGTGCCAGGGGCTCGGCCGACCCGAGGCGTGCTTGTGGTCCTTCGTTAGCTCGCGCGCCAGCGGCCCGATGGCCGACACGGCATGCGTCGGGTGCCAACTGCGGATGCTCTCGGGCCTCTGCCGGAACACCTCCGTGATCCGCCCCACGTCCGAGGGCGACTTCTCGATGTCCCAGATCTCGAAGCGCTCCTCCGTGGACATGCCGCCCCGGACGAGGCTCGGCATGATGACCGTCCCCCTCTCCCCCACTACCTGGAGCAGCGCGTCGATGACCGCATCCGCCGCACCGACCACATAGCCGATGCTGCTCAGCGAGCTGTGCACCATCACCATGTCGCCCGCGCGCAGGCCGAGGGCGGCGAAGTCCCGCGCCATATCCTCTCCCGTGACATGGCGGCGCTCCCGCTTCATCTCATCCATGGACTGCCTGGGCATGGGCTGCTCCCGGACCTCATGGAGCCCTCAGGGCGGCCTGGTCGTCATCCGTCGTCTTCGTACTCCCGGATCCCGAGCTCATCCACCG
Source organism: Armatimonadota bacterium (assembly GCA_050114035.1). Lineage (GTDB taxonomy): Bacteria > Armatimonadota > Zipacnadia > JAUWAU01 > JAUWAU01 > JAUWAU01. Next base: position 3,284 of record JASFTE010000396.1, read on the forward strand.
CGTCCTCCATTGCCTCCTCCAGCCGCCGCCGCCGACGGCGGGCGATGCGAATGACGCACACGACAACGAACAGCAGGCCCATGGCCATGAAGATGGCCATGCCGGTGTCGATGGGCAGCGCGCGCCCCAGCCCTCGGGCGAATTGCGGCATCCAGGCGGCTTCGAAGTCCGCCAGCGACCGGCCGTAGGCGCGGGAGAACGCCTCCTCGATGTTCCCTGCCTCGCCGAGCTCGCGCACGAGGCTGCGGAGCCCTCTATCTCCCGTCTGCGCGACCACGAACTCGACGAAGCTGCGGCTCTGCGTGTAGGCGAGGTTGGACTGCTGCGGTCCGCCGGGGAACGCGACGTCGAGAGCCCTGATGGGAATGAGCTGCCCGCGGCCTCGCCGCCGCTGGTCGCCCGGCGTCACGAGGTCGGCGATGTACTCGGCCAGGCCCTCCGTGAGCCACTGCGGAGGCGCCACACCGTGCGGCTCCAGCGCCTGCCCCAGCGCCACGTGGACCAGCTCGTGGGCGAGCACCGCCTGGCGGTCCCGGGCAGAGCCCTTCAGGTGCACGACGATGCTCGACTCCCCCGGCCGAGCGCGTCCGGCCAAGCGGAAGTCCTCCGGCCCGCCGCACAGCGCCTCGAGCTCCGTCTGGCTCCCGGCGAGATACAGGCGCACTCGTCTGGTCGGCTCCAGCCCCAGCTCGCGCCCGATGGACTGCCAGCACTGCTCCGCGAGTTCCGCCATCGTCTTGGCGTCCGCATAGTGTTCGCCGGAGTAGTAGACGAAGAAGTGCTCCGTGTACATCGAATGCTCCAGCACCGCTCCGGTCGGCACGCGCGCTGACTGTGCGGCGCTGCAGACGACCGCCGCGAGCAGCCCCACCGCCGCTCGTCGCCACCGGCGCCCGTGTTGACAACCGGAATGACCGGTGCTATAGTTCCGCGACCACGAGTTGGTGCATTGCAGTTGGTGATGCCCGAACACGGGAGGTGCCTCTCTGCCGGAAGCCGACAACTGAGGTTGGCTCTCAGCGATAGCGTTCCCCGTTAGCACTACTCGCGCCACCGACATCGTAGCGTCACGTTGACATGCATCAAGTCAACGGAGAGGATCAGCCGTGGCACCACGAGACGCAGCACGGGACGCAGCGGATGTCTCAGCACAACTCGAGGCGCTCATCACGGCTCTCCATCGCATCACGGCATGGCCCGCCGTGGATCAGCAGGGAGAGTATGTGGAGCAGGTCCTAGTGCGCCTCCTGGAAGCCGTAACGGACCACACCGACGCCCTCGCCTGTGCCGTTGACGTTGACGCCCCCGACTACCCGAAGCTCTCTCTCAAGGTGAGCCGCGGCCAGCATCGCGCGCACGACAGCGAGGTGCTCCGTGACGTGCAGCGCGCGGCCGCCCGCCTCGCCATGGCCCGCGGCGAGACCGTCGTCATGTCCAGCCCGCCCAGCGCCGCGCCCTTGCCCACCACAGCGCCCGAGCCCGAAGATCCGGCGCACATCGGCCCCGTGCTCTCCATCCCGCTGCGGATCGCGGACCGCATCGCGGGCGCCTTCACCGCGTACTTCCCGCCCAACACCGCGCTCGAGGACGCGCAGCTCAGCGCATACGAGGTCATCGCCGCGCACCTGGGCATGCACGTGGAGCATGGCCGCGTCCTGCAGCACGCCGCCGAGGGCTACAAGCGAACGATCGTGCTGTTGGCCGACGCCCTCGAGGCCCGAGACCCCTACACGCAGGGCCATTCCCAGCGCGTCGCCTACATGGCCCGGGACATGGCCAGGCTGCTGAAGCTTCCCGAGAGCGACCAGGAGACCCTTCACGAGGTGGGCCAGCTCCACGACCTCGGGAAAGTGCGCATCCCTCCGAATGTCCTCAACAAGAAGGCGCCCCTCACGCCCCACGAACGCGCGCTCATCCAGCAGCA
>JASFTE010000397.1:0-5196 GCA_050114035.1 Armatimonadota bacterium
ACTGCGGGGCGGGCGCGCCACGGGCGCAGCCTGGCGCGCTTGCGAGGGCGACCCGATCGCGCGGGCCTCGCCCGCCGCAGAGCTGAGCCGACTGGGGGTGCCCAAAGTGGAAACCGTGGCATGGATCTACACCTTCTGTCTCGCATTCGGGCTCCTGTTCGCCTTCGTGAGCGGCTTCTTCGGCATGATCTTCGGCAGCATCGGCCTCGGCGGCGACGCTGATGTCGGCGGCGGCGGAGACATCGACATCCATGCGGACGGCCTCGATGTGCATGCCGATGGCTTGGATGTCCACGCGGACGCCATTGCCGTCAGCCCGGACGCGGACGCCGGGGCCACATTGGGGCCCGCCAGTGGCCCCATTGTCTCGACGCTCATGACGAGCTTCGGCGGCGTGGGGCTCATCTGCACGCAGGTCTTCCATCTGCCGACGATGCTGTCGGTGCCAATATCCTTCCTGACCGCTGTCGGCGGCGCGGCGATCGTCTTCTTCGCCCTCAGCAAGCTCCTGCTGAGCATCCAGGGGACAAGTCACAGCACGCTGGCGTCTCTGGTCGGCACCGAGGCACAGGTCATCACGCCCATCCCGCCCGATGGCGTGGGCGAAGTGGCCTACTCGCACGGCGGGGTGCGCGAGAGCAGGCCGGCCCGGTCCGAAGACAACGTGCTGATCCCGCAGCACTCCCTGGTGCGGATCACGCGGGTCGCCGGCTCCACGCTCATGGTCAGCGAGTTGGTGGACGAGCGGCTGCGGCGGCTCAAGGAAGGCGAAGAGGACCATGCCGCCGGGGCGGAGAACTAGCTGTTCCCTCAGCGGGGCCATCGCCTGCTGGGATGAAGGCCCGGCATCATCCGGAACATACGGGAGAGCCAGTCGGAGGTGGCGTCCACGGGCCAGTGGGTCAGTAGCGACGTAGCCACAACCAATTCAGTGGGAGGTGTGTGCCGTGGGTCTGTTCGGTTCGAGTGGGAGCGCGATAGGTGCTGCGGCGGTACTTCTTTTCCTGTTGGTGTGTTTCATCGCGTGGGCGTTCAGCCGCTACCAGAAGGCCGGACCCAACGATGCGCTGGTCGTGTACGGTGGCGGCAAGTACAGGATCGTGGTCGGCGGCGGCACCATCGTGTGGCCCTTCATCAACCAGTGCGAGCAACTGTCGCTGGAGCTGATGACACTGGATGTCACCGTCGATGAGGTCTACACGATCCACGGCGTGCCCATCACCGTTGACGGCATCGCCCAGGTCAAGGTCGATCGCAACGACGAGATGATCCGCACTGCCTCCGAGCGTTTCCTGGGCAAGCCGGAAACTGAGATCCGCAACATCGCCCTCCAGACGCTCGAGGGTCACCTGCGGGCCATTATGGGCACGCTCACCGTGGAGGAGGCGTACCGCGAGCGCGACGAGTTCGCCAATCGCGTCGCCGGTACGGCCGCCCAGGACCTGGCCGGCATGGGCCTGCGCATCGACAGCTTCACCATCCGTGAGGTGCGCGACGGCCAGGGCTACCTCGAGGCCCTCGGTAAGCCGCGCACGGCGCAGGTGAAGCGGGACGCCACCATCGGCGAGGCCGAGGCGCAGCGCGACGCGGTGGCGCGCTCCGCGGAGGCGAACCGGGACGGACAGAAGGCGAAGTTCGCCGCCGACACCGAGATCGCGGAAGCGGACCGGGACTACCAGATGAAGGTGGCCGACTACAAGGCGTCGGTGCAGACGCAGAAGGCGCAGGCGGACCTGTCTTACGATCTGCAGAAGTACACCACCGAGCAGCGAGTGAAGAAGGAACAGGTGCAGATCGACGTGGTGGACCGGGAGATGCAGACGCAGGTGCAGGAGCGCGAGATCGTGCGCAAGGAGCGCGAGCTCATGGCCACGATCCAGAAGCCTGCCGATGCCGAGCGCTACAAGGTGGAGACCCTCGCGGATGCCGAGCGGGCGAAGCGAGAGAGGGAGGCCGCCGGCGAGGCGGCTGCCATCGAAAGCGTAGGCACGGGCCAAGCGGCCGCAGAGCGCGCCAAGGGCCTGGCTGTAGCTGAGGTACAGAAGGCCCAGGGTCTGGCGCAGGCCGAGGTCATCCGCGAGCAGGGCTTCGCCGAGGCCGAGGCCATGATGAAGAAGGCCGACGCGTGGCAGAACTACAACCAGGCTGCCATCACGGAGAAGGTCATCGAGGTCTTGCCGGACGTGGCGAGCGCCATCGCCCAGCCGCTGGCGCAGACCGACAAGATCGTCATGATCAACACGGGTGGAGACGGCGCAGGCGGCGGCATCGGCGCGTCGCGGATCACGCAGGACGTGTCGAACGTCATGGCGCAGCTTCCGCCCGTTCTCGAGGCGCTGACCGGCATCGACTTCGAGGAGATGCTCGAGAAGCTGCCGCAGATCGGCGAGCGACTCGGTGTGGGCGGGTCGGCCCCCGCGGGGCCCCCGGCCGAGCCGAGTCCGTCCCCGCCATCTGAGAGCTGAACGGGCTGCGCACCGCACGCGGATGCAACGGGCGAGCCGCCCTCGGGCGGCTCGCCCGCTTCACTGACCACTGCCACGCGGAAGGGCTCACCATTGCCTCAGTCGAACCTCCGCCAGACCATCACGCCAACCATCCCGGAGCACGCCATTGAGGCTGCACTACCAGATCGGCATTGGCTTCGTGCTCGGACTTGTCATCGGCTGTGTCATAAGGGTCACCGGCCTGGGTGAGGCGAGCGTCGCGTACCGCGTCTGTGACACCGTCGGCGAGCTCTTTCTGCGGCTCATCCGCATGGTGGTCGTTCCGCTCATCTTCGCCTCCGTCGTGTACTCCGTGGCCCGGCTCGGCGACCTGCGGCGCCTGTCGCGCATCGGCGGCCGCACCCTCGCCTTCTACCTGACGACGACGACCATCTCCGTTGTCATCGGCATGGTAGTGGTCACCGTCGTCCGGCCCGGCGTCGGGGCTGAGCTCGGCCTCACGGCGGGCGCCGAGCGCCTGGCCCGCATCACGCAGGAGGGCCCGCCGAGCGTCTCGGAGCTGCTGCTGCGCATCGTGCCGACCAACCCCATTGACGCGCTCGTGAAGGCCGACGTGCTTCAGATCATCTTCTTCGGAATCATCTTCGGCGCCGGGCTCGGCGCCCTCGGCCCCCGCGCCGAGCGCGTGACGAAGGTCGTCGAGGACATATATCACGCGATGCTGCTCATCGTGCACTGGGTGCTGAAGGTGATTCCCATCGGGGTGTGCGCGCTCATGGCCCGGGCCGTGGCCCGAGCGGGCCTCGAGATGATGGTCCCGCTGGCCAAGTACATGGGCGCCGTCATCGCCGGGCTCGGCGTGCACGGGCTTATCGTGCTGCCGCTCATTGTCTGGCTCGTGGGCCGGATCCGCCCGTGGAGGTTCTATCGCGGTATCTCGGAGGCGGCCATGACCGCCTTCTCCACCGCCTCCAGCTCGGCCACGCTGCCGGTCACCATGGACAACGTCGCCACCGAGCTCGGCGTCTCGCGCCGCATCGGCAACTTCGTTCTGCCCCTGGGCGCCACTATCAACATGGACGGCACGGCCCTGTACGAGGCCGTCGCCGCCATGTTCATCGCCCAGGCCTACGGCATCGAGCTGACCATGACGCAGCAACTGCTCGTGGTCCTCACGGCCACCATGGCCGCCATCGGCGCGGCGGGCATCCCGGAGGCGGGCCTGTTCACCATGGTCATCGTGCTCAACGCCGTCGGCCTGCCGACCGAGGGTATCGGCCTCATCCTGGCCGTGGACCGCATCCTGGACATGTGCCGTACGACGGTCAACGTCACCGGCGACGCCGTGGGCGCTGTCGTGGTGGGGCGTCTGGAGGGAGAAGTCGAGGAGCCGGGGAGCGAGAGCGCCGCCGGGTAGCGCCATCAGTGCCCGGCGTGCGGCGAGCGCCTTCCGCACTGTATCGGCGTGACTTCACGGACGGCAACAGCAGCGGCGCCCGCTCGCCTCCGGCGGCGGGGGACACCGAGAGCCGAGACGGGCGCCAGATTGACTCATTCTGTAACGGATGCCGCCCCGTGTCAAGCCCATCGCGTCACACCGTCCGGAAGTCGTCGGGACGCACACAGCGGGGATGGCCCCGATCCCACTTCTCTGTCGCCCACGGAGCGGCTACTTGCCCCGGGGGATGCTCTCAGCGGCGGACGGTAGAGCGTCCAGGGCCGGCCGCTCTAGCGTCTCCGCGGGCTCGAGCTCCCGCGCCAGCCAGCCCCGGCGCCAGCCGACAAGCAGGAGCACCACGCCGCACGCCCCGCACACACAGGCCCCGATGCGAACCGTCGCCTGAGCCCCCAGCCACTGGGCGAGCGCGCCCACGGTGATGCTCCCCAGAGGCCGCATGCCCGCCACGCACATGGCGTACAGCCCCATGATGCGGCCGCGGACCTCGTCGGGCACACTCGTCTGCAGGATGCTGTTGGCCGTCGGCGTGCACCACATGGATGCCCACCCCACGAGCACGAGGAGGGCCATCCCGCCGGAGAAGCGGTCCATGAAGCTGAAGCAGAACAGACCGGCGCCATACGCGATGATGCCCGCGAACAGAAGCGGCACGGGCTTGCGAATGGTGCTCAGCAGCGAGGCGACGGTGAGCGCGCCAATGACGGCCCCGACGCCCGCGGCGGTGGTGAGCAAACCCAGCCCCCGAGGGCCGCGATCGAAGACGTCCTTGGCAAACACCGGCAGCAGTACGCTGTACGACGCCGCAAAGAGCATGAGCATGACCAGGACGGCCAGCGTGCCAAACACGATGCGCCGGCTGCGTGCGTAGCGAAAGCCATCCACGAAGCTCGCGGCCAGGCGCTGCGGCTCCGCCGGCCCACGCTCCTGCACGCGTGTCAGCGCCAGCGCAATGATGATGGCGCTGAATCCGAGGCCGGTTATCAGGAAGCACGGCGCCGTCGAGGCGAAGGCGTCAATGATGTACCCCGCCGCCGCCGGCCCGAGGACGCGTGCGCTGCTGAACAGCGTCGAGTTCAGAGCGATGGCGTTCATCAGGTCCTTCCGGCCGACCATGTCAATGATGAACGAGTGCCGGGTGGGCATCTCGAACGCGTGACACACGCCTCCGACGAAGCTCAATGCCGCGACGACCGGCCATATGAGCCACGTGTCAGTCCACACGAGGTAGGCCAGCACCAGCGGGGGCACGGCGGAGAGCGATTCGACGACGATGAGCATGCGACGCTTGTT
>JASFTE010000398.1:0-5195 GCA_050114035.1 Armatimonadota bacterium
GCCTGCGGCTTCCAGGTGCCGCGGCCCGCTCCCGCGGGGAGCGGCGGGATCCGGGAGCGGCTGCTGAGCATGAGGCGCGCCGTGACGCGGCGGATTCCCTGGGAGGTGCGACGACGCCTTCGGCCGCTGTCACAGGAGGCTCGCGAGCGCGGGGCGGCCCAGGATCTCCTCGGGGCGGTGGACTGGCACTCCACGGCGGCCTTCTCGATGCGGGCGGGATACGCGGGAGAGGTGTGGGTGCACCTGGCCGGGCGCTGCCCGACCGGGACAGTGCAGCCCGGCGAGCAGCACGAGGCCGTGCTGCTCGCCCTGCGGGACCTGCTGGATTCTGCCGTGGAGCCGAGCAGCGGGCGGCCCCTTGTGGAACGCATCGACGCCGGCGCCGAGGCCTGCCCGGGGCCCTTTGGCGAGTCGATCCCGGATCTGCTGGCGACGTTCGACGAGGACATTCACTGCGAGGCCGTGACGGCGACGAATCCGTTCACCGGGGAGCGCGTCACGGTGGACGGCGATTCGCCCGGCCACTGGGACCTGCCGCACCGGGCGTTCCACCGGCGCGACGGCCTGCTGCTGGCCGCCGGGCCGGGCGTCGCGCCGCGCGAGCAGACCGTCCGCGGCTCGGTGATGGACATCGCGCCCACGGCATTGTACCTCATGGGATTGCCCATCCCGGAGGACATGGAGGGCCGGCTCCTGGAGGAAGCCCTCGATCCGGAGCTGCTCTCGGCGCAGCCCCCTGCCTCTGGGCCACCGCTCCCGACGCGAGAGCCGGCCGAGGCCCAGCTCTCGGAGGCGGACAGGGCGAAGGTGGAGCAGCGGCTGCGGGAGCTGGGATACCTGTAGCGGCATGAACATACTGCACGTCGTGCAGTCCTACGAGGAGCGCATGGGCGGCGGGCCGCGCTACATGCGGGAGCTCTCGGTGCGCTTTGCGCGCGGCGGCCACAGCGTGCGCGTCTGGACGACGAATGCCGCCGAGGGCGAGTACTTCTGGGACCGGAGCAAGCTGCACGTCGAGCCCGGCCGCGAGACCATCGCCGGCGTGGAAGTGCGCCGCCTCCCCGTGCGGCATCTCCCGTGCCACTGGAGGGCCGCGCGGCTGCTGGCGCTGTGTCTCCCTGGCGGGCTCAAGGCCTACTTCGACCCGCCCTCGCCCCTCGTGCCCGCCCTCTGGCGGCCCAGGTTCGAGCCCGACTTCGCGCCCGACATCGTCCATGGGTGCAGCTTCCCCCTCGACAGCCTGCTCTGGCCCGTCTTCCGGGCGGCCCGGCGGCGGGGCATCCCCTTCGTGCTCACTCCCCTGATCCACTTCGGCCGCGGCGATGAGGACGATGCCGAGGTGCAGCGATTCTTCGGGCGGGCGCACCAGGCCGAGATGCTCCGCGACAGCGCCGCCGTCCTCGTCCTGAGCCCGACGGAGAGGGAGCACGCGATAGCCCGCGGCGCCGCGCCGGAGCGGACCGTGGTGCTGCCCCTCGGCGTGGATCCGGATGCGCTCGCCGGCGGCGATGCCGAGCGCTTCCGGCGCAAGCACTCCATCGAGGCGCCCATCGTCCTGCACATCGCCACGAAGGCCGTCGCCAAGGGCTCGGCCACGCTCGTCGAGGCCATGAAGCGGCTGTGGGCTGAGGGCAGCCCGGCGTGCCTCGTGATGCTCGGCCCGAGCATGCCCTGCTTCCGCCACTACATGGCGACGCAGAGCGACCTGCCCGGCGATCGCTTCTTCGACCTCGGCTTCGTCAGCGAGCAGGAGAAGCGCGACGCACTCGCCGCGGCCGCCCTCATGGCGATGCCCTCGCGCGCCGACGCCTTCGGCATCGTCTACCTCGAGGCCTGGGCCTGCGCCCGGCCCGTCATCGGCGCGCGCGCCGGCGGCGTACAGGACCTCATTGAGGACGGCGCCGACGGGCGGCTCGTGGAGTTCGATGACGCCGACGCACTGGCGGCCGCCATCAACGAGCTCATCACCGACGAGAAGCTGGCAGAGAAGCTGGGGAACGCGGGACGGGAGAAGGTCCTGAGCCGCTACACGAAGGACCACGAGTTCGCGGTCGTGGAGGCCGTCTACGACGCTGTCGTCAACGGGCGGCCCGCGGCACCGCCAGGCTGACCTCACAGCTTCGAGCAATACTCGAAGAACCCGATCCCCTCCAGCTCGGACCGGATGGCGTCGTATTCCTCGCTCGATAGATTCCGCAGCGGCGACCGCACGCCGCCGCAGTCTACGCCGATCATGCTCATGACGGCCTTGCCACATACCAGCCCGCGGAAGCGGTGCAGCACGTCCACCATCTCCATGGCCCGGGCCTGACCCGCCTGCGCGCGCTCGATGTCCCCCGCCTCGAAGGCCTCGATGATCCCATGGTACAGCGGCGCGGCGTAGTTGTAGGTGCTGCCCACGGCCCCCCTGGCGCCCAGCGACAGCGCTGAGAGCAGGATCTCGTCGCGGCCGAACAGTATGTTGAACCGCCCGCCGTCGAACCGCACGCAGCGGCCGAAGTCCATCAGGTCCTCCCAGGTGTACTTGATGCCGCCGAGGCTCGGGATTCGCTCGGCCGCTATCTCCAGGAAGTCCACCATGGAGAAGTTGGCGCCCGACAGCGACGGTATGTGATAGTAGTACGCGGGCAGGTCCGGCGCGGCGGCCGCGACCTCGGCGCAGTACTCCACGAGCTCCTCGACGGTCTCGGGCCGGAAGAAGCACGGGGCTATCGAGCCGATGCCGAAGGCGCCGATCTTCTGGGCGTGCGCGGCCAGTGTCTGGGAGTCAGGCAGGCAGAGATGGCCCACATGGACGATGACCCGGAGCTGCTTCCCGGCGACGGCCTGCCAGCGTGCGGCGATGTCGAGCCGCTCCTGCACCGTGAGGGACATCCCCTCGCCGGTCGTTCCGCACACGAACACGCCGGCTACGCCGTTCGCCACCAGGAGCTCGGCCTGCTTGTCGATCGTGTCCAGATTGACGCTGCCGTCCGGGTGCATCGGCGTGTGCGGCGCCGGCACCAGTCCGGTCACATGGGGATGTGTGGAGCCTGTATCAGCAGTCATTTGCTGGCCTCCGTGGTCGGCGTGCGCGGCTCACCCCCGCGGGAGCCACACCGTCATCGCGCCCGGCTCTCTGTTGTCCCACAGGCAGTACGGGATGGCTTTGATGGCCACGCGCTTCGTCCTGGCGGCTCGTGCCGGGCGGTAGAGCTCTGTCTGCCATCCGCTGAGCGCCGGCGCTAGACCCGAGCCCTCGATCACTGTCACTCCGCCGAGGAGCTTCCTGTCGAATCGCGGCGTGAGCCTGGCGCTGTTCGGGAGCAGAATCGACGCCACGTCGGCGGAGTGGTCGCACTGCTCAAGGCAGTATACCATGGGCCCGCGCTGCAGAGCCACGCGCCCGGCGTTGACCAGCACGCGCGGGTGCGCGACGACTCGCTCCACCGGCATGTCGAGCGCCAGCTCGACCCGGTCGCCGTCGTGCCATTGCCGCTTGATGCCGGCGTAGCCCTTGACCACCCGGGCCTTCGCCGTCTTTCCGTTGACCTTCAGCCTGTGCTTGCCGCACCAGCCGGGGATGCGGAGCCTCAGCGCAAACGTCGCCGGCTCGTCCACGCCGATCGTGATCGCGACGTCGCCGTCCCAGGGGTAGTCGGTCTGCTGCGTGACGGTGATGGGTCGGCCCCCGAGCTCCGTCTTGCCCTCTCCGCCCACATACAGGTGCACGTACACGGCATCGTCGGACGCCGAGTAGATGTACGCGCCCAGTGAGGCGATCAGCCGCGCGATGTTCGGCGGGCAGCACGCGCAGCCGAAGAACTCCTGCCGGTGGTGGCCGCCGGCCGAGGCCAGCGGGTTGACGTAGAAGAACTTGCCGCCCTCGAGGCTCACGCCGGACAGCGCGCCGTTGTACAGGGCGCGCTCCATGGCGTCTGCGTAGCGGCCGTCGGGCTCGATCTGCAGCATGCGGCTGGCGAAGAACACCAGCGCGATGGCGGCGCACGTCTCGGCGTAGGCGGACTCGTTGGGGAGGGAGTAGTCGGCGCCGAGGGACTCGCCCGCGCGCTGGGCGCCGACTCCGCCGGTGACGTACATCCGCCGTAGTGTGGTGCTCTCCCACAGCCGCTTGCACGCGGCGAGCAGCGCCTCGTCCCCGATCTCGGCCGCGAGGTCGGCCATCCCGCTGTACAGGTACATGGCCCGCACCGCGTGACCGACGGCCTCGGTCTGCTCCCGCACCGGGAGGTGCGACTGGTTGTACTCGTACGCGCCGTGGCGGAACCGCTTCGGGTCCTCGCCGCGCGCCTTGGCCTCCCGGTCGTAGAAGTGCGGCTGCTTGCCCCGCTCGTCGATGAAGTACCGGCTCAGCTTGAGATACCGCTCCTCGCCCGTCGCTCGGTACAGCTTGATGAGCGCCAGCTCGATCTCCTCGTGCCCCGGATACCCGGTGCGCTTGCCGGGGCCGAACACGGAGCCGATGTAGTCGGCGTACCGGCACATGACGTCCAGCAGCGTCCGCTTGCCGGTGGCATTGTAGTGGGCCACGGCCGCCTCCATCAGATGCCCGGCGCAGTACAGCTCGTGCCGATCGCGCAGGTTGCTCCAGCGCTTGTCCGGCTCCACGACGGTGTAGTGCACATTGAGATATCCGTCGCGCTGCTGCGCGCCGGCGATGAGCCCGGCCACCTCGTCGAGCATCTTCTCGACGCGGGAGTCGCGGTGCGTGGCGAGCGCGTAGCTGGCCGCCTCCACCCACTTCGCGATGTCCGAGTCCCAGAAGATGTGCGGCGGATTGGGCCGCCCGGGCTTCCACTTGAGCTTGAGGGCGCCGATGCGCCCGGTCTCCTTGCACATGCGATATATGTGCGGGATGGTGACGCGGCGGTTCGTCTCGAGCCGCGGCGCCCAGAAGCCGCCCTCGATCTTCACGTCGGTGAGCTCAAACGGCCGAAGCTGCCGACTTGGGGCAGGCATGGCGGGTCCTCCCAGGATTTGCTGTGGTGGCGCACAGGTAATCGCGAGGGTGCAGAGGAGCACGGGTAGCAGGCTACCCGTGCCACACGATGTGATATCGTCACGAGGCGTTCTTCTCCGCCTCCTAGCCCCAATCATGCACGGACCTCCCACCCAATCGGCCTGGATCGGCCCGCACGACGCTCCACCGACCCCGAGAATACTTGTGACAAAACCCCGCTGAGTTGACTGGGCCA
>JASFTE010000399.1:0-5192 GCA_050114035.1 Armatimonadota bacterium
CGACAGATCGTCAATGAGCTCGACAAGTACATCATAGGCCAGGACGCCGCCAAGCGAGCTGTCGCCATTGCCCTGCGCAACCGCTATCGGCGCATGCAGCTCGATGGCGACATTCGTGACGAGATCATCCCCAAGAACATCCTCATGATGGGCACCACCGGCGTGGGCAAGACAGAGATCGCCCGCCGCCTCGCCAACCTCGCCCAGGCGCCCTTCGTGAAGGTCGAGGCGACCAAGTTCACCGAGGTCGGGTACGTGGGACGCGACGTGGATGCGATCGTCCGCGACCTCACTGAGGTCGCCGTGCGGATGGTGCAGAGCGAGAAAATGGACGAGGTGGAAGACGAGGCCGCCCAACGCGCCGAGGAGCGTATCCTGCACATCCTGGCGGGCGACCCGCCACCCGCGTCGGCTGGCCCCCCTCCCCCACCCATGGTCTTCCCTGTCCCCGGGGCCCCCGCCGCGCCGCCCGAGGAGACACCCGAGCAACGAGTGGAGCGGGAGAAGCGGGAGCGTCGCGCCGCGAACGTGCGCGAGTTCACCAGGGGCCGCCTCGAAGCCGGAGAGCTGGAGGACAAACAGATCGAGATCGAGGTGGACGAGGGATCGTCGCGCAACCTCCAGATATTCTCCGGGGCCGGCTTCGAAGAGGTCTTCTTCAACATGCAGGACGTCATGGGCAACCTCATGGGGCGCTCGAAGGCCAAGAAGCGTACCACCGTGCGTGAGGCCCGGACAATCCTGGCGTACGAAGAGGCTCAGAAGCTCATCGACAACGACGAGGTCACCCGGGAGGCCATCAAGCGGGTCGAGCAGCGCGGTATCGTGTTCCTGGACGAGCTCGACAAGGTCGCCGGTCGCGAGGGCGGACACGGCCCAGACGTATCGCGCGAGGGCGTCCAGCGCGACATACTGCCTATCATCGAGGGCTCGACGGTGCTGACCAAGTACGGGCCCGTGGACACGCAGCACGTCCTCTTCATCGCCGCCGGCGCCTTCCACGTCTCCAAGCCCTCCGACCTCATCCCCGAGCTCCAGGGACGCTTCCCGCTCCGCGTCGAGTTGGACGACCTCACGGAGGATGACTTCAAGCGGATCCTCGTGGAGCCGAGGAATGCCCTCGTGAGGCAGTACACGGCCCTGCTGGCCACAGAGAACATCCAGTTGAAGTTCACGGAGGACGGCATAGCCGCCATTGCCGGGGCTGCCGCGCAGGTCAACGAGCAGGCCGAGAACATCGGCGCCCGCCGTCTGCACACTGTCATGGAGCGCCTCCTTGAGGATGTCTCCTTCAAGGCCCCCGAAGAGGGCGCCGGGCCACTCGAGGTCGATGCCACCTTCGTGCAGGAGGGCATCGAAGAGCTCGTCGAGGACGAGGACCTCAGTCGGTATATCCTCTAGAAGCTCCATTGCCACCCGACGGAACGGCGGCCCAGGCCGGTGTAGGGCTTGGGCCGTGGCTGCTTTCGGGGAATGGGTGCTCCTGCGGCAGGCTCAGGCGGTGCGCCCGCTTTGGGCGTCTCCTGTCGAAGCTTCCGCGACCACGGTGGGTGCGCGTGGGCTCGGCGCTGTGAACAGCGGGCTTCGCTTGATGCCGAGGCGATGGAGCACGTAGCGGGCCACCGTTGCCAGCGTGGCGAGCCCGTAAACGACGCTGCGCCGGAACCCGATGGACGACACCTCGGCAGTGTACCGGGCGCTCACCTGGATCTCGCCGATGCGGAAGCCGAAGTGGAGCGCCTGGGCGATGACCTGGGAGTCGAACACGAAGTCGTCGGAGTTGGCATCCAGGGGCAGGGACTCGAGCACCTCACGCCGGTACGCCCGCATCCCCGTGTGCAGCTCCGAGAATCGGGTCCCGAAGGCCATGTTCTCAGCTATTGTGAGGAAGCGATTGGCCAAGTACTTGTAGAACGGCATCCCGTTCCTCACCGCCTGGCCGTCGGCCAGCCGTGAGCCGAGCATCATGTCGGCGTCGCCGGCCACGATTGGCTTGACCAGAGCGGGGATGCGCCTGGGGTCGTACTGGTAGTCGGGATGCAGCATCACCACGACGTCGGCGCCCCGCTCCAGGGCCGCGTGGTAGCAGGTCTTCTGGTTCCCGCCGTAGCCGCGGTTCTCTGGGTGCACTATCACGTAGAGCCCGAGGCGTCTGGCCACCTCGACCGTGTGGTCGACGCTGCAATCGTCCACGACGATCACGTCGTCGGCCCACCCCTCGGGGACGTCCGCGAGGGTTTGCTCTAGCGTCTCAGCGGCATTGTAAGCCGGCATGATGACGACAATGCGCTGCTGTCGCTGCACTGGGGTGGTGCCTCCAATGCCGGGGCGGCCGATCCTTGTAGGCATTATTCCACCACGGGGGGACGAGCGGCAACGGTTTTTGCGGCCGGAACGGCATGCAGCTCGATACAGCTCCCGCCGAACGCCAGGCCGTCAAGCAGGTGCAGCGCGGCCGCCAGAGGGCCCAGCAGAGGCGCCAGGAGGAGCGTCGCGCCCAACTGCAATCTGTGGCTCCACGGGGAGCCCTGCCAGGGCAGGCGCGCCTGCGGAGCCTTCAGGGCGTTGTACAGGAGGTTATGCGAGAAGCCCATGCGGTTCAGCAGCGTCTGCAGCATCCCGTAAGGGCCGTACTCCAGGGAGAAGCGCTTCATCCTGACGGGGGCGAAGCCGACGGATTCCACCAGGCGCGCCAGCGTGCGCGCCGAGAAATGGCACTGGTGTCGCGGCAGGTCCAGATGGAACCAATGACGGCCCCCGAGACGCGCTTCCAGGCTGTCGATGTTCGGCACGGCAACGATGAGCAGGCCATCCGGCGCGATGCGCTGCCGGACGTACTCGAGACACTTCCGGGCGTCGGGCATGTGCTCCAGGACGTGCCAGAGCGTGACCACGTCGAAGGGGTCGGCACCGGGCTCGCAGCTCGCCGGCTCTGCCACGTGCACATCCAGATGGAGCACCTCACGTGCATGCCGGGCGGCGTGGTCAGAGAGCTCGGTGCCCTCCGTGCGCCAGCCGCGATCTCGCAGCGCGGCCAACATGATGCCGCGCCCGCAGCCGATGTCCAGGATCGAGTCCCCGTCGCGAAGGCCCGCGATGGACCGGGCACGCAGTCGCCGGCACCACACCTCAAAGGCCTCTCCCGGGCCGGCGAAGCGCCCGCTCTGGCGTCCGTAGTACTCGGGCGGGTAGTGTGCGGAGAGCTCCTCCGGCGGGAGGGGGGCTGCCAGCCACACGAACGAGCATCGCGGGCACGAGACCAGGCGCCAGTCCGGGCGACCATCTGCGGGCGCCGTGAGGTACGCCGCGGAGCTGTTGGACCCGCACACGCGACAGACGCTATGTGGCGGCCGCCCTGGCGACGATTGTGCCTTGATCCGACGTTGTGAGCTCATACAAGAACACACCGTGCTCGGCGTGCACCAGCCGCAAGTCGGTCGGGATCTGGCGGTAGATGCCTTCCTTCTCTGGCGAGGCGAAGCGCAGGTAGCCGAAGCTCCGCTGCAGCAGAGCCTCGCCCTCCGGATTGTACAGCAGGTGCGTGAAGCCATCGCGCCGCAGCCGGGCGAGAAGGTCATCGAGGTCTCGCGAGCGGTTCACGTACTCGCAGATGATGGTGACATCCGGGCCGGTGTCGGCCGCAAAGGGAATCTCGGTGTAGAAGGTGCGCCACTCGCCGACGAATAGCACCTTTGCCCGGTCCCCGAGCGCCGTGTTGGCGTAGCTGATGGTGCTGTAGTAGGGCACCTCCCGCTGCAGGTACGCGCGCCGGCTCTCGAGGCCGCAGATGGCATCGAAGGGATGCAGCAGCGTCTGCTGCGCCACGGCGAACCAGCCCAGGTTCAGCGCGGCTCCGGCGCAGATGATGCCGTGGACCAGGGCGCGAGCCCCCACGGCGCGGGAGCGGCGGCCGCCAGCCGGCCGGGGCCGCCCCGGCACATGGGCTATGCTCTCAGCGAGCACGAGGCTCCAGGCCAGCAGACCGGGGAGGATGTAGCGCGTGGCCTGCGGCCCGACGAGCCAGGCCACGTAGTGCAGCAGCGCGTACGCAAACAGGAAGCGCCCCAGGCGCGACGCCCGTCGAAGCGCCCACAGCGCGAGAGGGGTGAGCAGCAGGAACAGCGGCCCGATACCGAGCTTGGAGCCGAAGCGCTCCTCGTCCAGCACCAGCACCAACGGCGCCTTCACTGCGCCGAGCAATCCCTCGTTCCGCAGCCCGAAGCTCATCATGTGGGCCTGGTAGTCGGCGGCGAGCTCTGCGCTCCAGTCACGTCCGCCGAATACGGAGTAGGCGAGCGGATACACCGGATTGCCCGTATACGCGAGGTTCTTCGCCAGCCAGAGCCCGGGCAGCACCATGGCGGCCGTACAGATCCCCAGGGCAGTGAGCGCTCCGCGCCATCGCTCCAGCGCCGCCGTGCGCCATGTTGCCGCTGAAAGCAGCACCACCGCCGGCAGCCACCCGATGTACTTGATCGCGGCCGCGCCCCCACAGGCAACGGCACACACGATCAGCCATCCCCGCCGCTCGCGATTCGCCGCCGCGCGCCAGAAGCTGACGAAGGCGTACAGTGCGCCCAGCTCGTACGCCAGCAGCGTCGGGTCGTTGAGGCTCGTGGAGTTGAGGATCGCCAGTAGAGGGATGCTCCCAACCAGCAGAGCCGGAGCCCATGGGCTCGCATTCGGAAGATGCCGGCGGCAGAAGCACCAGCACCCCGCCAGCAGCAGGAGATAGGAGCATGGCACGAAGAGGCGGGCGAGAGTCTGGTTCATCACGGACAGGCCGGCGGTATACAGCATCTCCGTGAAGAGCGGGATGTTCGTCCACAGGTTGTGCGGTACGTACACCAGGCCGTGGTTCTGGACATAGATGCCTGGTGCACCCAGATGATACAGCAAGGTGTCGTTGTCTGTCCCCGGAGCCATTGCGCCGGCGGTCCCCAGCACTGCCGCCAACCCAAGCAGTGCCAGCGCGCACTGCCGCGCGGGCCGGGCGGCGCGCGCGGCGTCCCACCACTGCCGCCACCGCGCCGGGACGAGCCCCTCCGAAGGCCCCGTCATCGCGAGGCTCAGCCCGGCAACACTGAAGCCCACGCACAGCAGCCAGGGGTACAGCGCGTGCGCGGCCGCCAGAAGAAACGTGGCGACCGATAGCGCGGCGAAGCCGAGGAGGCTGCCAAAAAGGAGCTGCT
>JASFTE010000400.1:0-5190 GCA_050114035.1 Armatimonadota bacterium
GAGCGAGGCGATCCGCGCGCGATCCCGCTGCAGATGATGAGGCGCCTGTGGGACCTGGCCTACGAGACGCACCCGTACGCCAAGGCGCTCCGGGGCACACCCGAGAGCATCGGGCAAATCACGCATACGCGGGCCACCGAGTACTACGAGCGGTTCTACGCTCCGGGCAACATATCGCTGCTCGTGGTGGGAGCCGTCACGCCCGGGGAGGCCGTGGCGGCCGCCGCGAGCACCCTCGGTCGCATTCCCCGCAGGGACGTGCGGTGGCAGCGGCCCGACCCGGAGCCGCCGCAGACGGACGCGCGCAAGGACACGGTCCTCGTCCCCGCGCCGCGCCATGCGTTCATGATGGCCTTCCACGGCCCCGGAATAGACGACAAGCGCGACGTGTGCGCCATGGATGTCATCTACACGATCTTGGGCCAGGGCGAGCGCAGCCGTCTGCTTCGCGTGCTGCGGGACGAGCAGAAGGTGGTGCTCAGCGCGGAGGTCGAGTTCATCACCCGGCGTGACCCTGGTCTGTTCATCGTCACCTGCATCGCCGCGCCGGACCGGGAGCAGGCGGCACGCGAGGGCGTCCTGCAGCAGATTCAGCGGCTGGCCGACGAGCCACTCCCGCCCGACGAGTTGGCGCAGGCCAAGAAGCTGCTCCGCGATGCCTACGCCTTCAGCAACGAGACCCTCGCGGACCAGACGGGCTCCATGGGCTTCTACGATTCCATCGACACCTACAAGTTCGCCCTCGACTACATCGCCGAGGTCAACAAGGTCACCGTCAAGGACGTCCAGAGCACCGTGCGGCGGTACCTGCGGCCCGACGCCTATACGCTCGTCGTCGCCCGCCCGGCCGCGTCGGGAGCCGTCAAGGAAGCAGCACTCCAGAGGTGGCCACATGCACCAGACGTGTAGCGCAGATAGCAACGCGGTCGTCCGGGCACGCCTTGCCCGAGCTGCCGTATGTGCGGCGCTCGCGGCGGCACTCGCCTCCTCCGCTGCCGCCGCCGCCGAGCGCACCGTGCTGCGCAACGGCATCACGGTGATCGCCAGGCAGGACGCGAGCTCCGACATAGCCGGCGTGCAGCTGCTGATCGGCGTGGCTCAGGGGCACGAGGGCGCGGACCACGACGGCATCCGAACGCTGCTCGGCGAGATGCTGCTGCAGGGCCTGCGTGGGCGCCTTCAGGACAGCGCCGAACTGGAGCCCCTCCGGCGCCAGCAGGATGCCGCGCCCGAGCGCGTCCCGTTCAACACGGGGACGCATTGGGGCTTCGCCTCGCTCCACGGAGCGGTGACGAGCGATGCCCTGCCCGACTGCCTGCGCCTTCTCGCCTCGGCCGCCTTCGAGGCGGAGCTCACACAAGAGCAGCTCGTCAAGTCGCGCGACGCCCTCAACGCAACGCGCGCGCAGTCGCTGGAGCGGGACCCCGTACGGCAGACGTATCTGCTGCTGCGCAAGGCACTCACGGGTGAGAGCCGGGCCGCCGTGTCATTGCTCGGCACCGAGGAGGCGCTGGCCCGTATCTCCCTCGACGGTGTCTTCGGCTTCTGGAAGAGCGCATACGCGCCCAGCAACGCCTATGTCGCCATCGTATCGCCGCTCCCTACGGGCAAGGCCGTGGCGCTGGCCAAAGACGCCTTTGGCCGATTCCCCGCCGGCCCCCGCCTCGCTGAGGCCGATCCCCTGCCCGCGGATGCAGCCGACGTCGAGGTCGAGGGAAGTCGCGACCTGCTCCGGCTCGCCCGCCCGAACTCGCCTCCGCCCGCATCGCTCATGCTCGGCGTGCCTATCCCGCCCACGGGCAGCCCGGATGCCGTGGTCGCCGAGGTGATCTCGGCGATCCTCGGCCGCCCTGACGGTAGCCTGGCACGCGACCGGGAGCTGACGAAGGCGCTTCCCTTTGCCACGCTGTCCCCTCTCGCCCCCGTGCAGACTCTCTTGATACGCGGCGGCGCCGTCGCGCCTCATATGACCGTTCAAGCCTTCTGCGACGCCTACAAGATCGAGGACGCCAAGGCGGCGCTGCTCGGTCATCTGAAGCGCCTGCAGACCGAGCAAGTGGCGGAGGCCGACCTGGCCGCTGCACAGGCCTTCGTCATCAACCAGGCCGCGCGTGAGCATGAGACGAAGCTCGATCAGGCGGAGCTGCTGGCCAAGTCAGAGGTGCTGGGGAGTGGCTACAAGCATGATGCGGCCTTCGCCCGTCTTGTCGCGGACGTCACCCCGCAGGACGTCCGGCGAGTCGCGCGGCAGTACTTCCGCCGTCCTGCCCTCGCCGTGCAGCTCCCGGTGAGCCCGTGAGCCGCTCCGCGGGCAGCTTCCCCCGGGCGCACGCACTACCCGCTCATGGTGAGCGTGTCCTTCTTGATGACGATCCTCGTCACGTCGGGGGAGAAGGGGATATGGGCGAAGTTGATGATGGGGTTCATCTTCGCCAGCACCGAGTTCACTTGCCCCAGTGGCAGCGGCAGACCGTTCACTGAGGCCCGCCGGGCCACGAAGTGTATACCGTTCCTCTTCGGCACAAGCCGACCGACCATCTTCAGCTTGTTCCCGGAGACGAACTCGTACACGCCCGTGGCGACCAGCATGCCGTTCTCGAACTTCACCGTGAACTTCTGAATGGGCAGCTTCGCTCGGGCGAAGGCTTTGTTCAGCTCCTTCTCCTTGATCGTGGCCCTGATCTCGGTGGACTTCCGGGACATCGTGCGCAGCTTGCCCAGGCGGAACAGCGCATCCAGGCTGATGGTGACGTCCGTCGCCTTCAGATACAGGTCGTTCATGATGATGCCGACCCTCTCGGCGCGCTTCACGGCGATCACCACCGTCTGCACGCGACCCTCCTGCAGCAGCGACGCATCGGCGTGCGGGACCACCTCGACCTTCAGGTGTGTGCACCTGAACTTGCGGTTCATGTAGTCCCGAATGCCCTTCTCCACCTGCTGCGCCGTCACCGCCCCCGCACCCGGCGCCGCCCCGCCTGCCAGCACTGCGACGGCGGCAAGCCATCGCGCTACCGACCGCCTCCAGGCCGTTCGCGTCACTTGTTGCCGTGGCTCTGTCGCCCTCATGTCACTTCTCGCAATCCGTGGCCGCCTCCCCGCACACGCCGCCACCGGCCCCGAGAATACTCGTGACAGAACCCCTCTGAATTGACTGGGCCAAAGTGCCCCGAATCGCCTCCGTTTACGGCGCAACCCCCGGCCAAAAACCCCCGCACAGCCCGCAGAAGCACGATCCTCGCCTTTTCTATGACACCCCCCCCTTTAGTTGACCATATATAATGGAGGGGAACGAGAATCGGACACTTCCCCATCGCCCCATGTAGCGGCGCGGCAACCGGGTCGCATTGCCTTTCTTCTCCCATTGTGAGGTCCATTACAGCACTTCCGTGCCCTCCCTCTGCCGCCACACCGCGGAGACGCCACGAGACGCTACGCAGGATACACAGAATGCACACTCACACCCAATTGTACGCCATCTCACAACACCACCCCGACACAACCTCCACACCTCACACACCTCACTCCCAGATCCGCCCGCACAGCCCCCCAGAGCCCCGAAATGAGGTGTGTGAGGTGTGTGAGCGCAATAACACACAACGGCTAATATAGCTAATCTACAGCATATAGACTAACACAGCTAACCGATCTCAGTTCCTCGCAGTCCATCCTGGACGTTCGGGCATGATGCAGGCTAGGTCGTGATCGTGAGCGTATCTTTCTTGATCACTGGCTTCTTCACTTCCGGGGCAAATGGGATACTCCCGAAGTCGATGAGCGGGTTGATCTTCGATAGCAGGGCGCGGACTTGTCCTATGGGCAGGGGCAGGCCGTTCACCCACGCCCTCTGCGGCACGAAGTGGATGCCGTTCTGTTCCGGATCGGCGCACTTGGATTTCGGGACCAGGTCTGCAATCATCTTCAGCCTGTTGCCGAAGATGAACTTGTACACGCCCGTGGCGACGACTTGGCCCTTCTCGAACTTCAGCGTGAATTGCTCAATGGGCATCTCCATCCGGCCGAAGGCCTGGTTCAGCTCGGACTCCTTGATCGTCGCCCGCATGCTCGCGGACTTGCGGGACGGCGTGCGAAGCTTGCGGAGCCGGAAGAGGGCATCGAGACTGATGGTAACGTCCGTCGCCTTCAGGTACAGGTCGTTCATAACGATGCCCTTCTTGTCGGCACGCTTCACGGTGATGACCACTGTCTTCACGCGCCCCCGCTGCAGCAGCGACGGATCGGCGTGGGGCACTACCTGCACCTTCAGGTCCGTGCACTTGAACTTGCGCTTCATGTAGTTCTCGATCCCCTGCCTGACCTGCTCCACCGTCACGGCCGCCGCGCCAGGCCCCGCCGACATCGTGACGGCGAAGAGCGCGGCGGCCACGGGGAGCAATCGAGTAATCGAGCGCGGCTGCGGCCTTCTGTCAATTCGTTGGTGAATGCTGGCAAACACGGTGATCGTACCCTCCTTCGCCCAGACCCGGGCGAGCCATCACTACTGTACAAACATACCCTGCCCTGCTGAGTTGCACACCATGACGACGATCACACGCCGCGGGATGGCATCATACGGCGCCCGCCCCGCATGCCTCCGCCGCCGCGTCGTCTCCTCGCCGTCCAGCGGCCTTCAGGTGAATCGCCATCGCCGCGATCACCGTGAGCATCGTCACAGAGGCCGCCAGTAGGTAGGGCGCCTTCAAGTTCCCGTCGCTCAGGCGTACGGAGACGCCTCCGAGCAGCGGCCCGAACAGAATCCCGCTGCCGATGACGGCCTCGTGAAACCCGGTCGCCCTGCCCGTCCCCTTGGCCCTGTTGACGAGCGCGTAGAACAGGCTCCCATAGTACGTCATTCCACAGGCCAGGCCAACCAGGGGCAGCCCAATCGCCCATAGATGCGGGCCGCCGCAGACGTGTACCAGCAGCATGCCCGCCGCGCTGGCACACGGCAACAGCAGCAGCGGCTCCAGTCGGTACTGCCACCTGTCCGTGCGCTGCAGCACCACGAACATGAGCATCTGACCGATCAGGACCGATGCCAGGAGCCAGCCCAACGTCGTATCGTCAACGTGCGTCTCGCGCGTCAGCTTGGGCAACAACGCCCGCACGCAGCCGCTCGTGAACCAGCTCGCGAAGTTCAGCACCCAGGACATGTACATGAAGGTGACCGTGCCGGTTCGCGGTGCCTTC
>JASFTE010000401.1:0-5173 GCA_050114035.1 Armatimonadota bacterium
GCATTGCAGCAGACGGCCGACTGTTCAGCCAACGACCCGGGTACCCAGTTTGATATGGGGAATCCCGGCTTAAGGGTAGCCCCCTCGCTTCGCGACGATCTCCGGGTGGACCTTGGGGCCACTCAAGACCGGACCGGTTAGGGTAGGTGAGGACCTTCATGGACTCTGGGATCATGACTTGCCGCTCAACCCGCTGGCAAAGAACAGTGGTGGGTCTAGCTGGGATCGCCCTGTACTTCGGGGCCATGCCGGCAGGCGCTGACCTCTCGCTGGAGTTGACCAGTCCGAAGCCCCACTACTTGCTCGACGAACCCCTCTTCGTCACAGCTACCGTCAGGAACGTCGGCGACAGCGACGCCCACATACTGCGCCTCCTCGACCTCGCACTGGCGCGACTGACGCTCGACATTGCGCCACCGGGCGAGCGGGCACGTAGGTATCGCCCTTGGGTCACGGGCGATATTGGGTTGCGGGGCCTTGCCGCTCTGCTGCTGCACTTGCGCCCAGGCGACAAGTACGGCGCCGCGCTCGATATCACCTGTGAGGGCAGAATGGCCACCACGACACTGTCTCGTCCAGGGAAGTACGTGATCCGGGCGACGTATGCGATTCCCGAGGACTGGCCCGGGGGGCCGGTAGCCCTGCACTCAAACGAGCTCTCTGTGGTTGTCGCAGAACCGGGGGGTACAGACAGAGCCGCGTATGATCTGCTGCAGGACGCGCCGCAGGCTGAGGAGCGGGGCCCGTGGAACGCTTACCGTGAGCAGGCATCCTGCTATGAGGCGCTGCTACGCGATTTCCCCGAGAGCGGATATGCGATCTACGCGCGGTTCTACCTGGCGCAGGTCTACGAGGGAAGGGCCCACGCGGACGCGCGACGCAGCCCCCCCGATGCCGCAGCGGACATCAGGAGGGCGGCAGGCTTGTATGCATCTGTGGCTGAGGAGGCGATCGACGCGCCGCTGGGCGTGTACGCCAAGAGACTGGCCGGGAGATGCTTCGCGGCGGTGCGTGACAACGCCGCAGCTCAGGCCCTTTTCGAGGAGGCCTTCCTGGCACCCGCGGCCACCGAGGCAGACAGGCTGGAGGTAGTGGGGTGGCTGTCGCACGTGCAGAACGGCATATTCCTGGAGGCATTGAGGCTTCCCCCCAGAGGCCCGCCCAGCGACTTGCGCCTCCCGCTGCGGGCGTTCGCGAGGGTGCTCGGCCTGTCGGTGGAGCGGGACGCGGCCGCCAACACGGTGACCGTCTCCGGCCCTGGGGTCCAGTGCACCATGCGACCGGGGGCCGATGACATGGTTCTCAACGGCACGCAGCGCACACGGGTCACCATATCGGTGAAAGACGGCCGTGTCCTGGTGTCGGGCTCTGTGATCGCCGCGCTGATGGAAGCACAGGGCTGTTGGGGCCGCGGCATGGGCAAGATGTTCTTGCCTCGAGAGGTACGCGCGCGGCAGTAGAAGGACCCGGGTTCGGAGATCATCCACATCAACCCACCCTCATGGAGGCGAAGCGTCAGCGAAGTGTGGCGATCCGGGGGGCACCATACCGAACTCTCGCATCGCGGCGCGCCTACTCCCCTGATGCTGCGCATTTCCCTGCCTCTGCCTTGGGCTTGCCACCTCGGACACCCGCGGCGTATACTCCGATCCGGAGGCAGGGGACAGGACCACATGGTCACATCAGGCGGCCTCGTCATGCTCCTCGCGGTTCTCTCTCTCGCTGTCTTCTGGACCTCCACCGCTCTGTGCGGGCCGCAGCCGGCCCGCGGCGATGAGGAAGGAGCCGAAGACGCCATCCCCTTCGAGGTGTTCGCAGGCTTCAAGCGGATCGAGGCAGGCAATCCCATCTTCGCCCGCGAGCCGCCGGAGTGGGCGGCCGCGGCCCACGCGATGGTCGTGGACGACACCGTCCACTACCTGTGGGCCAGACGGCGACAGGACAACTACTGGATGCTGATGCACAGTACGGCTCCCGCGAGCGACCCCGCGGCGGTCGAGCACGACCCCAGGAACCCCATCCTGTCGCCCTCCCCGAACGGGTTCGACGCTGCGGCGACCGAGTACCCCTTCCCGTTCCGGAGCCCTGCCGACCGCAGGCTCTATGCCTACTACCTCGGCAGAGACAGGAGCGGCGTCAAGCAGACCGGTCTGCTGGTGAGTGACGGCGATCTCGGCAAGTGGAGGCGCGTCCGCTCGACTCCCGTGATTGCCGCGGACGCCGGGCACGAGCGCAAAGGCTCGTCGCATCCCTCCGTTACTGTCGTAGGCGACACCATCCACATGGTCTATACGGGGGAGTCGGCCGCGCCCCCGACCATCTGCCACGCGACCGCGCCGACGAGCAATCCCGCGGCCGTCACGAAGGACCCCGCCAATCCCGTCTTCAGGGGCACTGGCCAGGCGTGGGACAGTCGCGGCGTCCGGGAGGCGGAGCTCTTCAGGGGGCCGCGATACTTCCATATCCTATACGGCGGGTACGATGGCACCGTCTGGCGGATCGGGCATGTCCGCACCCGCGACTTCCGCACCTTCGAGCCCAACCCCCGCAATCCCGTCTTCACGCCATCCCCGGACCCGGAGGCGTGGGACTGCGACGGCATCCTCACGCCTCACGTCTTCGAGGCCGGCGGTTTCCACTACATGCTCTATGCGGGCAAGAGGGGCGGGGAATGGCAGACCGGCCTTGCCACGACGCGCGAGCGCTAGGGGCATTGTCAGTCGCTGTCTGTCGAGCGTTCGCATGCCTCCCTTTGCCGTGTCCTACGCCCCCTCCTTCGTCATCCGCGCCTCCATCGGCGGAGCAGCCCGTGACGGTGCACACCCTCCTGCCGCGGGAGTGGCGGGTTGCAGGGGAGATGCCGGGGCCGGGAGAAGTCCACAGGCAGGAGGCCAGGGATTGAGCGTGGTGTGGCCGGAATCACGAGGGTGTGACGGGCCGGCGTCTGCACGTGCTGTCCCGCGGCCGCCCGCGGAAGCGCAGGGAATGGGCATATTGTCCGCGGGACTCGCGGGGAGAGGCGAACGGGATGAGAGCACTGTCGATCACGAAAGGCTGTCTGGCGTCCGTGGCGCTGATCGCCGGAGTCGCCGGTGCGTCCCACGGCGTGACGATTCAGGACTTCGAAGCCCGGACCTTCACCGGCTCGACGGGCGACACGCTGCGCTATCGGTTGTTCGTTCCCAAGGGCTATGACGCCTCGCAGTCGTATCCGCTCGTGTTGTTCCTGCACGGCGGCCTGCAGCGCGGGAAGGACAGATGGCTGGCGGCAACGGTGACCGGGGCCAAGTTCTGCGCGGACGAGGAGCGCCAGGCCAAGCACGCCTGTTTCGTGCTCGTGCCGACGGCGCCCAGGGACGAGAATTGGGGCAGCGTGTTCGAGGGCGGTCCTTCCAGGACGCTGCTCAACGTGATCGAAGCGCTGGATGCCCTCGAAGCCGAGCTCAGCATCGACAAGCGGCGCGAATACATCACGGGGCTTTCGGGCGGTGGCAAAGGGACCTGGATCGCGATCCTGTCGCATCCGGGACGCTTCGCTGCGGCCATCCCGCTGTGCGCGCGCCAGTCGCTCAAACCGGAAGAGGCCGACCTCGAGAGACGCGCCAGGCTCGTCCGCGAGACGCCGCTGTGGCTATGGCACGGCGAGAGGGACCCGAAGAATCCGGTGGCGAATTCGCGACTGATGTTCAAGGCCCTCGAGGCCGTGGGCGCCGATGCGAAGTACACCGAGGTGGCCGACGCGCCACACAACTGCTGGGACGCGGCGTACGGGACGGACGAGCTTCACGAGTGGCTATTTGCGCAGTCTCTCCCAGCGACGGTTTCCGTCGATGCGAGGGACAGAACGGGGCGAAGGGACGCGATCATGCGTCAGGAGCTGTGGCCGACCGAAGACCATCCCTCCGGCTACAAGGCGCGGACCTACACTCATCCCAGGCGCGGGACGCTGAACTATCGACTGTTCGTTCCCGAGGACTACGACCCGTCGCGCGAGTATCCGATCGTGGTCTTCCTCCACGGCAAGTCGAGAAGGGGATCGGACAACATCCGGCAGCTCGGGACAGCCGGCGCCGGGTGCTGAGAGCAAGCCGCTGATTGCCGGCGCCGCACCCACCGTCGGGGAGCCGTATGATCTCGAGGCGCTGCGCAACACACCCGTGTTCGTTAGCCACGGCGAGCTCGATCCCCGGGCGCCGGTGAAGAACGCGCGCGCCATGGTCGCCCGCATGAAAGAACTGGGCCTGGCGCACGAGTACTTCGAGAAAGAAGGCGCCGGACACGGCGGCATCATCATTCCGGCCTTCCCACGGGTCGTCGATTTCTTCAATCGTGTGGGCAGCGAGAAACAGGACTGACCATGGACGCAGTCCTGCAGCGATGGAGGAGGGGCAGCCTTGTGGCTCCGCTTGTGTGCCCTCTGCTCGCCGTCGCTTTGCCTGTGCCCAGCCTGGGAGCGTGCGCCCTTTGAGCAGAGATGACAGCCCCAGGGTCCGCGCACTGCCTCAGCTCGTCTCGGTCGCACTGCTGGGCATCAGCCTGCTGTGCCGGACTCATGTCGCAGCCGCTGAGCCGGTGGGCAAGGGGGAGACCATGCTTCGGGCCAGCGCATGTGCCGTCGATATCTCACCGCAAACGCTCCCCGTCCTGGTGAGCGGCGGCTTCCTGAGCCGGACGGCCGACCGGCTTCGGGACCCGCTGCACGCGCGCTGTCTGGTTCTCGAGGGCGGCGACACGCGGATCGCCATCGCGGTCGTGGACACGCTCATGATGTCACGGGAGCTGCTCGACCGGGTGAAGGCCGAGGCCGCCAGGTCCACGGGGATCCCGCCGCATCACATGCTGATCTCGGCCACGCACTCGCACTCGTGCCCGTCTGTCATGGGCGCGCTGGGGACCGACGTGGACGAGGAGTACACGCGATACCTGTCCGCTCGCCTCGTCGAGGCCATCGAGGGAGCCGCGAGGGACCTCTCCCCCGCGCAGGTGGGCTGGGCGACGGTCGATGCGCCCCGGCACACGCACTGCCGCCGGTGGATCTTCCGGCCGGACAGGATGAGGACCGACCCGTTCGGCGACCGGACCGTGCGGGCGCATATGCATCCGGGGTACCAGAACCCCGACTGCATCGGGCCGTCCGGGCCGCCGGATCCGGAGCTCTCCATGCTGTCGGTGC
>JASFTE010000402.1:0-5152 GCA_050114035.1 Armatimonadota bacterium
TTGATGGCGACATGTACCGGCGCGTCGAGCTGCCCGACAAGGAAGGCTACGCCATCACGGTGCGCCCGACTGGGCCCCCGGAGAGCCCGATGATCGAGCTGGAGCTGGCGCGGAATGTGCTCAGCCGAGGGACATACGATGGGACCATCCGTGCATTTGTCGGCCGCCCGACGGTGGTCAAGACGATCGTGATCCCGACGGTGTCTCTCGCCGCGGGCCAGCGCGCCCTGCTCGTCTGGGAGCCGCGGGCTCAGGGAGGGGAGCAGCGAGTGATGGCTCGGCTGTCCCGCTCCACCGTCGCGCGGGAAGCGGCTCCCGGGATGGTGGTCACCGGCGGAGGCTGGTCATCTCTGGGGGACGCCGGCAAGACGTCCGGCCAGCCCCTCGGCGTGGCAGTGCTGCTGGAGGTTGGCCCGACGCCCGCGCCGGGCGAAGGTGTAGAGGAGTAACCATCGGTTGCGATGAGGCCGCGCGACGAGGCCAAAGGAGGACGAGACCGTGTCTGGTTCCACGTGGCTGCATGGACGGCGATGTTCACTCAGCTTCTTGGCGGTTGCGGCGCTGGTGGCCCTTCCGGGCTCGGCGATTGCGATGGACCGCGTGGAGCCCGCGCCGGCGGCGCCCATGCCGCGTGTGGAGCCCGCCGGCCCGGAGCTGCCGGCTGCCCCACCCGCGCTGCCTGGCGGTCCAGCTATTGCCCCTCCGGCGCCCGCGGGCGAGTCTGTCATCAAGGTTAGAGCGGCGCTTCTCAGGGGGCCCGGCACGGCTCGGCTGACGCTGACGCCGACGCCCGCGCCCGCGGCCACGCCCGGCGAGGCGGGCAATTACTACGGCACCTTCCGCAGCACCGCGCGGGCCACCTACTCATACTATGATGCGGGCGCGAAGGCTCGCCCGGCGGCCGGGCACGCGACGCTCACCCTTGGATTCGACGGCGAGAAGACCACGCACCATACTGTGGCCGGACTGACCACGGTGGTCGGCCCGAGCGAGGCTACCATCCGGCGCGTGTTCACCGACCAGCAGCAGGCCGCCGCTGTGCTGCTGCAGCCCACCATAGAGGGCGGGCTGCGCGCGTGGCCCGCCGGGCACACGGAGCTCCTCTGGCCCGAGGATCGGCCGCAGTATTACCTGGAGCAGGTCGAGCCGGATCTGTACCGGCGCATAGAGTTGGCCGACAAGGAGGGCTACGTGGTCGAAGTGCGGCCCAAGGGCACGCTGCCACAGCTCAGTGTGGAGGTGGAGCTGGCCAAGAACACCCTCACCGGCGGCAAGTATGACGACACCATCCGCGCCTACGTGGGTCAGCCGACGCTCGTGCAGACCATCGTCACGCCCACGGTGACGCTCACGCCCGGGCAGCGGGTCCTGCTCGTGTGGCAGCCGCAGGCGAACCTGGCGGCAGCGGCGCAGGCGCCGGTTGCATGGAAGAAGCACGTACAGGCCCCGGACACGATGCTCCGGAGAGAGGCAGAGGCTCAGATCCACGCCGAGCTCAAGCAGACAGAGAAGGAGTACGCGCAGGCTATGCAGCGCTACGCCGCCGGACATCCGAAGCTCGTCGAGTCGCAGCGGCGGATTGCCGATCTGCTGCAGCGGCTTGCGGCAGCCCAAGGGGGCCACGACTTCGCGATGGCGTACCAGCCCGCGGCGCCGCCCTGGGCGGTGGGGACGTGGGAGGTGAGGCTTGCGGCGGAGCCGGACGAGGTGGTTGTGGTGGACGTGAAGGCAGATGGGGACACCATCGTGCGGCTGCCTGAGGAGCAGGGCACGCTGGCGGCCATGGGCGTGGGCGGCAAGAAGCCCATCGACGCCGCGGGTAAGATCGAGTTCGAGCTCACCGTGGATGGCGAGACCGCGCGGCTCAGTGGAGTAGTCAAGCCCGACGGCACCGGCAGTGGCACGCTGCATGCTGACGACGAAGTCACCGCGTGGACGGCGAGGCGCCTGGGCGGTCTTGCGCAGACCGGGCTGGAGGCCGCACAACGTCCCATGCCGGCCTGGATGGTGGGGAGGTGGGACGTGACGGTGATGGATCGGGGGGACGCGGACGACCTGTTCGCCGTGGAAGCCAGGGCCAATGGTGAGCTTGTGGTGCACATCCCAGAGGACGGCGGCGTCCAGGTCGGGGCCGTGGGCCTTAACGGTAAGACGCCGCTGGATGCGTCAGGGAAGATCGAGTGCGACGTGACGTATGAGGGAGAGATCGTGCGGATCACCGGCGCGGTCAGGCCGGATGGCACGGGGAGCGGTACGATGGGCGTAGACGACAGGATGGTGACCTGGACGGCACGGCGAGTGGGCGCTGGGGAGGCCACGGGGGCGGCGATGCGAGCGGAGGCAATGACGCGCCTTCGGAAGGAGCTGGACGCGCGCCTCGAGGCGGAGGCTGTGGCGGCGAAGGCCCGGGCGGTACTGCGCCAGTCCTATGGGGCGGCGAAGGCCGAGGCCGGGCCACGTCCGGCGCGAGCGCCCGCGGAGACGCTGGAGCAGGCGAAGACGCGGATTGAGAAGGACCTCGCGACGCTCCAGGATCAGCTGCTCACCCAGCCGCCAGAGGGCAGGGAAATGCCGCGGATACAACGGCAGATTCAGCAGTTGGAGCGGCAGCTCTCGCAACTGCAGGCGGGCGTGGCCCCGCCGTGGGCCGTGGGGGGATGGAAGCTCTCCGTCCCGGAGGAGAAGCGGGAGCGGCTCATCGTCCTCACACACCAGGGCGAGGTGGCGCCCCTGACGCCCGACTTCATCGTCACCGGGGAGGCGCGGGACCGGGTCATTGACCCGACCGGAGCAGTGGAGCTCGAGGTGCAATTCACCGGAGATGCCGGGGCGTTCGCCGGGCGGATCAACCCCGATGGCACCGCCCGCGGCGCGGTCAAGCTGGGGAACGGGAAGACGGCCGCCTGGACCGCGACGCGAATAGGCGGGCGTGTGGACACGGCCGGCGCGGTAGCAGGAGAGCCGGCTACGGCCTTGCCGGCGATTGAAGCACCGGCGGCCACGATCATCCGTGTGGCAGCACCCCCCTGGGCAGTTGGGGAGTGGGAGGTGACCCCGAAGATCGAGGAGTACCCAGTGCCCGAACGGCTATCGGTGGTAGTGGCGGGCGACGGCGGGGTCACGGTCCGTCCGCTGGGCGAGGGCTTCCCCGAGGTCACCGTGGTGGAGTTGGCCCGGAAGCGGCCGGTTCAGCCATCCGGGAACGTCGCATTTGGCATGCAGTTCGTTTCTGAGGTGGGAGATGAGGCCGCCATCGCCATCGATGGGAAGCTGACGCCGGGCGGCACCGGGCGCGGGACGTTCCGCGTCGGCGATGCCGACATGGGGACGTGGACGGCGACACGAGTGCGGAGGGGAGGCGCCGTGGGGGCGTTGGACACGGATCTCCAGCTGGAGGAGATCCGGAAGACGACGCCCGACGCCTTCGGCATGGTTGCCGAGCCGGATGCGCTGGGCTTCGCGGGAACGGCGGAAGTGCCCAACCAGGCTGGCGCCTTCGGATACGGCAACCCGCAGCCGTACATCACGCCCCAGGGAGAGAGCTTGCTCTTCCTACGGACTCTTCCCAACAATACGGTGGAGGGCCAGGCGCTGATTGAGTACGAGAATGCCGTGGCCCAGACCGCTCCCACGGGCGTGGCGGTGCTGATTGAGTTGGTGGAAGCAGCAGAGGACGCGGCGGCCCCATAGCCGTCGCGACACGAATGCGCCGCGTCGGCCGAAACGTGCGCGCGGCCGATGATGGGCGGCCGACGCGGCGCTTCCCCCACTCGCCGAAACCGGGTGGCACTTGCCGAAGTCGGGCAAGTGCCTCGCTGCGTCCTCCCCCCCCTACGCCTACCTCAGCAGATCCCACGGCCGTACGCAGCACATCAGTCAATGCGTCCACCGCAGGTCACAAGGGCGGATGGCTCGAAACGGCACCCGCAGTGCATCTCAGGCGCAGACAGGACATGAGCAATGAAGAAAGTGACCATAACAGGCGAGAAACAGGCTGGAATCATCGATGTCCCCGATCCCGAGCCCAGGGACGACTGGGCGCTGGTGAAGGTGCACGTGGCGCCCATGTGCACCGAGTACAAGGGCTTTGTGGCTGGCCGCCAGGCCGAGTTCCTCGGCCACGAGGCCGTGGGCGAGGTCGCAGCCGTCGCCCAGCCCTGTCAGGTCGAGGTCGGCGACCGCGTCGTCGTCCAGCCCCAGTATCCCTGCGCCAAGTGCTGGCTCTGCATCTCCGGCAACTACATCCGCTGCCAGAACAGCTACAACTTCGTCGAGTTCACCGGCTCGCCGGAGGGCAGGGCGACGATGGCACAGTATATGCTGAAGCCGTCGTGGCTGCTCTCGGAGATTCCGGACGGGGTGAGCTACGAGCACGCCGGGCTGGCGGTGTGCGCGCTCGGACCGTCGTTCAGCGCGTTCGAGCTCGCCGGGGCGGGGGCCTTCGATACGACGCTGATCACGGGCATGGGGCCGGTGGGCCTCGGGGGTGTGGTCAATGCGTGCTTCCGGGGCGCGCGGGTGATCGCCGTGGAGTCGGTCCCGTGGCGGATGGAGCGGGCGAAGGCGCTCGGGGCGGAGTGCGCGATCGATCCGGGCGATGAGGATGCGCTGGAGCAGATCATGGACCTGACGGACGGGAGGGGAGTGGACTGCGCGGTGGACTGTGCGGGGAGCGTTCAGGCGCAGCGGCTGTGCCTGGACGCAACGCGGCGGCTGGGGATGGTGGTCTGCGTGGGCGAGTGTGGTGAGGCGCTCGCCGTCCGGGGCAGCCCGGACTTCATCCGCACGGGAGTGGTGCTGACGGGCGCGTGGCACTACAACCTCAACGACTTCCCGAGGCTCATGCAGGTGATCCAGGAGTCGCCGGTGATCGAGTCGCTCATCAGCCATGTGTTCCCCATGACTCAGGCTCAGGAGGCCTTCGAGACGTGCGCTTCACACGAGTGCGCCAAGGTGATGCTGAAGCCATGGGAGAGCTGATGGGCAGACAGGTGCGCCAGCTCGCCGTGTTGATCGTCTGTCTGGTGAGCGTGCTTCCGGCGGCCAAGGCCGGGGAGCCGAACGCGCATGAGATCTTCACCAGGGAGAAGATCGTCGAGGTGATGCGAAGGGTCCGCGACTACCAACTCGCGTATCCGTGGCGGGAGACCGA
>JASFTE010000403.1:0-5146 GCA_050114035.1 Armatimonadota bacterium
ACCTGTGGTGCTGGCCCTGTGGCTCGGGTCAGCTCTGGGCGTACCACAACAGCCAGGACCCCAAGGTCCGCGCCGGCGCGTTGCCCAAGGAGAAGGCGGACAAGCCGGTGGGCAAGTGGAACACCATGCGGATCACGATGAAGGGCGAGTACATCACGATTGTGCTCAACAAGAAGAAGGTGCTGGATGGCTCCCACATGCCGGGCGTGGCTCCCCGCGGTCGCATCGTGCTCCAGCACCATGGCGGCTTCAACGAGAAGACCCAGCAGTGGGCCGCCGCCTCGGCGCTCGTCCAGTTCCGCAACATCTGGATCAAGGAGATGTAGAGGGCCCCGCGCTTCTCGGAATTGGGCGTGTGGTCTGGGGCGGGAGTCGCGAAGGCAGGGAGGCCTAAAGGCGAGGGCCGGAGTGGACGATGGCGCCGCCGAGGATGGTGGTTTGGGCGCGGATGCTCTTGATGGCGTCGTCGGGGCAGTTGAGGATGTCGTGGGTGAGGACGGCGAGGTCGGCGAGCTTCCCCACCTCGATGGAGCCCCTGGTCGCGTCCTCGAAGGTCATGTAGGCGTTGTTGATGGTGTACATGCGGAGGGCCTGCTCGCGGGTGAGGCGCTCGCCGGGGCCGAG
Organism: Armatimonadota bacterium; assembly: GCA_050114035.1. Classification (GTDB taxonomy): domain Bacteria; phylum Armatimonadota; class Zipacnadia; order JAUWAU01; family JAUWAU01; genus JAUWAU01. The sequence continues at coordinate 625 of JASFTE010000403.1, forward strand.
CACGTCGCCGCGCTCGACTCGGCGAGTGACGGCGTTGTAGATGCCGAGCCAGGGGTTGTAGGGGTTGATGGCGTCGTCGGGGTCGAGGCCGATCATGTGGTCCGACCCGCCGGCCACGACTATCCCCGCGTGCAGCAGTGAGCGCAGGGGCATGAAGCGGCGGATGTGCTCCGGGCTCAGGACGCGGGACAGTGCGGCGCCGTCCTTGTAGTGCCAGGCGGGCTGGCACTGGAGGACGATGCCCATCTCGGCGCAACGGCGGATGCCCTGCGGCGAGACGAAGTCGGCGTGGATGGCCTGGAAGCGACGGGGGCGGAGGTCGCTCTCGGCGTGGATCGGCGCGTAGGCGTCGAGGAGGTGGTCAACGGCGGCGTCGCCGACGGCGTGGGCGGTGAACTGCCAGCCATCCTCCCAGGCGCGGCGCACGGCGGGGCGGAGCTCGTCCAGGGAGATCCTGAGGTCGCCGCGGTAGCCGGGCTCGGCGATGCGGAAGATGCGCGCCCGGAGACCGTACGGCGCCCCCATGTACGCGGTGCCGCTGAGGATGCCGCCGTCGATGCCGACCTTCGCGGCGCCGATGCGGATGAGATCGTCGCCGAGGCCGGTGGTGAGGTCCCGGTCGTCGAGCGTGCGGACGACGTCGAGGATGTCGTCGGCCCCGCCCGCGCGGCAGGTGAAGTTGCAGCGCATAGTCAGGCGGCCGGTGCGGTGCAGCTCCATGTAGGCGCGGGCCGCCCGTGCGCTGGCGCCCCCGGAGACGATGCCCGTGACGCCGAGCTTGTTGTAGCGGCCGAGGAGGTGGGCGAGGGCATCCACCTCGTCGCCGAAGCTGACGGGACGGGTCTCCGGGGCGAGGTGAGCGAAGCGTCCGGCGCCGCCGCGGACGAGGCCGGTGGGCTCGCCGGTGTCCGGGTCGCGCTGGATGCTGGTGTCGGCGGGCGGCGGATCGTCTGCCGTGATGCCCGCGAGGCGGAGGGCGTAGGTATTGACCATCACGGCGTAGCTCTGATCCACGAGCACCGGGTGGTCGGGTGCGGCGCGGTCGAGCTCGTCCCGGGTGGGGAGGCGCTCCTCCGCGAGGCGGGTGGGGAAGACCTTGGGGACGCGGATGAGCTTGCCCTGCCGGACCTGCCTGGAGCGCTCGGACACGTAGGCGAGCACGTCGGCGATGGAGCGCAGGGGCGGGACGCGCTCGTGGACGGCGGCGGTTGCGGCGCCGAAGACGTGGGCGTGGCCCTCGATGAGGCCGGGGACGACCGTCTTGCCACGGAGCTGTATGGTCCGCGTCGCCGGGCCCGCGTGCTGCAGGATGGCGTCGTTGTCGCCGACGGCGATGAACTTGCCGGCGCGGATGGCGAGGGCCTCGGCGATGGTGGAGCGGTCGTCGAGCGTGACGATGCGGGCGTTGTGGAGGACTATGTCGGCGGCGTCTTGGTGGGGCATGGTGGGTGTTGGCGAGAGTTCGCGCCGGGGGCGGGCGGTCCTCCGCGGGCGCAGGCAGCCTGCGTTGACGGGCGAGGGGAGCGGCTGCTATAGTCGGCGGCGAAGTGTGCGCAGTTTCCCGATCAGCGGGTGCCTGGAGCAATGGAGTCAGCAGCATCTGATTGGCCGGAAACGGGACTTGACAAGCGGATCAGGCTCATCTGTGCGGACCTCGATCGCACGATTGTGGATGAGGATCTCAATGTTGCGCCGGAGACGGTGGCGGCCATATGGGAGGCCGAGGACAACGGGGTGCGGTTCGTCCTGTGCTCCGGGCGGATGCACTGCAGCACGATGCGGTACCACCGGGAGCTGGGGCTGAGTACGCCCATCATCAGCTACAACGGTGCGATGGCGTGGACGCCGGGGGAGGCGGAGCCGCTGTACCACGTGCCGCTGCCGGAGGACGCGGCGCGGGGCATCATTGAGCGGTACACGGCGATGGGAGCGCACCTGCTGTACTTCATTGACGACACGGTGCACGTGCCGGAGGCGACGAAGTGGTCGCGGCTGTACGAGCACCGGTCCGGAGTGACGGCGCGGATAGTGCCCGACTACGCCGAGCGCTTCGACGGGCGGCGGCCGACGAAGATCCTGGTGCTGGATGAGGTGGAGAGGGTCCAGGAGATGTATGCGCGGGCGCGGGAGTGGTACGGAGACACGCTCCACATAACCGTGTCGCTGCCGGAGCACCTGGAGTTCATGCATCCGGAGGCCACGAAGGGGAAGGGGCTGCGGCGGGTGGCGGAGCACCTGGGGATTGACGTGAGGGAGACGGCGGGGATTGGGGACGGGAATAACGACATCGAGCTGCTGCGGGATGCGGCCGTGGGGATCGCGATGGCGAACGGGACGGCTGAGCTGAAAGCGGTCGCCGATTACATCGCGCCGCCGTGCAGCGAGGCGGGTGCGGCGACGGCGATACGGATGCTGATGGGGCGCGGGTGAGCCATGGATCCCGGCGGGAAGATCCCCGACTACTACGAGATACTCCAGATCCACGAGCGGGCGATTCCGGAGGTCGCGGAGCGAGTGTACCGGGTGCTGGCGCGGAAGTACCACCCGGACGTGCATCCGGCGGAGAAGAAGAAGTGGGCCGAGCAGATGATGACGGAGCTGAATGTGGCGTACAGCGTGATCAGCGATGCGCGGAGGCGGGCGGAGTACGATGCGCAAAGGCGCCAGGCGCAGTGGGCCGGCGTGAGTGTGTCGGACGTGGCCGAGGGGGCGGCGACGAAGTGCTTCAACCACCCGAAGCGGCCGAGCACGGGGTTCTGCTTCTGGTGCGGGCGGCCGATCTGCGACCTGTGCCATAGCCCGAATCAGCCGCACACCATGTGCACGACGTGCGAGCAGTACGCCGTGAGGACGGAGGAGGAGCCCGCGGAACCGCCGGAGACGGCATGGCCGTTCCTGGACCGGCCCATGGGGCTGCTCGGCGTCGCTGCCTACTACGGCATCATGCTCGTATTGGCTGCGGCAATAGCGGCGACGGCAGTAGACCTCGCCGACGCAATGGGGGCCAGCGCGCGGCACATCCACATGGGGCTGGTGGTTCTCGGCGTCGTGGTGCTGCTCTTGTTCTTCCGGGGATTCACCTGGCGGGCCGTGTGCCCCAGATGCCATCGGATGAGCAGCCGCGCCGGGTTCCGGGCCACCTCGCCCTGGCGCCGCTTCTTCGCCCCGAACACGGCCTGCGTCGGCTGTGGGTATTGGTTCGAGCGGGAGGAGCTGGAGGACGCGTTCCGCTAAGCCGAGGCCCCCCGCACCAAGGGTCAGGCGTCCCCGCGGCGAAAGAGCCTCCATGCATTATCCCCAGTGACGATCAGTGGTTCTCGGAGGCGGTGACACTATGGCGCTGCCGGACTTCGCGCAACCCTCGGACCCGCCGCGGGGGGAGCATCCGCGCCCGGACTTCCATCGGGGCCAACGGCACGGCGTTGATTGGGTCAACCTGAACGGACCGTGGCAGTTCCAGTTCGATCCGGATGGCGTGGGGGAGAGGGAGCAGTGGTTCACGCGGGACGAGCTGGCCGAGGAGATACTGGTGCCCTTCTGCTGGGAGAGCCCCCTTGCGTGGGGAGAGGGCGAGCGGGCGGGCAACGATGTCTGGTACAGCACGCGCGCGTATCTTGAGCCGGATGAGGTGACGCAGGAGAACTACAGGGAGGCGGATCGGCATGAGGTCGGGTGGTACGTGCGGCGCTTCGAGGTGCCGGAGGAGTGGCGCGGCGGGGATCGGCGCATCGTACTGCACTTGTGCGCCTCGGACTGGGAGACGGCCGTGTGGGTGAACGGCGAGTTTCTCGGGCGGCACGAGGGCGGGTACACGCCGTTTGAGTTCGACATCACGGACGCGCTGGCGCAGGGCCCGAACCGGCTGACGGTGCGTGTGTACGATGCGCAGGACCACAGCCGGCAGCCGGCGGGGAAGCAGCACCGGTGGTACACGCGGACGTCGGGGATCTGGCAGACGGTGTACCTGGAGCCCCGCGGGGCCACGTACATCAAGAGAGTGCACATCACGCCGGATGTTGACGCGCAGCAGGCGCGCGTCGAGGTCGAAGCGGGCGGATCGGGCGAAGCTGCCGGGCTGCAGGTGACCGTTACCGCGCCCGATGGGAGCGAGAGTCGGCACGAGATGCCGGGGCTGGAGGGCACTGTCCCGATTTCGGAGCCGGCCCTGTGGGAGCCGGAGTCGCCGAATCTGTATGAAGTCAGCGTGGCGCTGCGGGGCTCCGCCGGAGGAAGGAAAGCGGCCGGGATCCCGGATACGGTGCACACGTACTTCGGGATGCGCAAGGTGGAGCGCCGCGAGCTGCCGGGAGCGGACTGCGAGTATGTGTGGCTCAACGATCACCCGGTGTACCTGCGCGGGGCGCTGGACCAGAGCTTCAACCCGTGGGGGATCTATACGTTCCCGACGGACGAGATGGTACGGAGCGACATCGAGCGGGCGAAGGAGTTCGGGTTCAACTTCCTGCGGCTGCACATCAAGATCGACGAGCCGCGGCTGCTGTACTGGGCCGACAGGCTGGGC
>JASFTE010000404.1:0-5141 GCA_050114035.1 Armatimonadota bacterium
ACCGTCCCGTCGTCCCTGGCCTCGACGACGATGCCCCAGCAGCACCAGGGATTGAAGCCGTGCGGGCCCCTCACTTGCCACTCGCGGCACGTGATGAGGACCTCGCCGCGAGCCTGCGCATCGGTGATGGCGGGAATGAGGGGCTTCCTGTAGTGCTCGGCGAACCAGCGATCCCTCTCTGGGCCCTCGGCCGGCATGGGCGGGTCGGAGGCATGGTCGGGGTCCGGGAGCGTGCGGACGCCGAGGCCTATCCGGCCGGCCACGACGTCGAGGCAGGCGTCGCGTCCGGTGGCCGTTGACCACCAGCTCGTGCAGCTCTCCCCCGGGTCGATGCACGGCGCGAAGCCGTTGGTCGAGAGGGCGTAGATGGTCTCGTAGTCCGCCTCGCGCCCGAGGAGCCTGGCCGCGGCCTGCACCGTGAGCGAGAAGTGGTCCTGCTTCATGCCGTCGCCCTTGAGCGCGAGCCCGGAGTAGTCCGGTTTGCCGGTCACGGCTCGCCCCGCGGGGGTGAGCCCGATTGCGAGCGCCACGAGTACCAGGAGTGGGCTCAGGCCGATAAGGTCGCGCATGGCGTGCCTCCCCTTGTACGGAAAGTGTGGGTGAGCAGTATACACGAACATTTGTTCGATGTCAAGGGCAAACAGCACAAACCGCGCACTTTCTGGGCGAAGAAAGGGGAATGATGCCGCCCCCGGGACTTCAGCAAGTACGAGGTGCACAAGTCCACCGTGCTGTGGTTTGCTCAGGAGAGTCGGTCCACCGACTCACAGTCTGCTGGGGTGGTCGGGACGCAAGTGGACTTGCCAAATGGGAGGTACACGACATATACTCACATCGGGGCGGCCCCCGCAAGCGCAAGAAATAGGTATTATGTCCCCGGATTATGTCCCGGATTCCCAGGGCAGATACCCGAAGCTGTGCGACTGGGTGGAGGAGCACATCGAGCAGACCTTCAGCTTCTATCGGCTGCCGCGGCAGCACCACAAACACATGAAGTCCACGAACATGCTGGAGCGGATCAACGAGGAGCTGCGACGTCGGACGCGGGTGGTGCGGATCTTCCCCAATGCGGAGAGTTGCTTACGGCTGATCCGGGCGCTGGCGGTGGAGCAGCACGAGGAGTGGATCGAGGGGACACGGTACGTGAATATGGATCTTCTGCGGGAGCACAAGAAGGAGCAACTGCATCTGGCGGGGGGCCAGGCGGCCTGAGGGCTGCAGCGTGCACGCCGCCTGTGGATAAGCTATGCAAAACTGCGATGGACGGCTCGCTCGGCGCAACACACGGAGGGTTGCGTCCGCGACCACGCCCACCGAGTTTCGCACAGCTCAGCCATCAGCCCCACCAGGCCGTATCCACAGGCGGCTGCGATCACGCGAAGCGTCGACACCAGGAAGACACCATTCACCTTTTGCAGAACTTGACGTACACAACTTTCGCCAATTCCGGTGGTTCTGTCGCGACGAGTGCCAGACAACAATGAAAGGACTAACCCGTGGACATGGATATGTGGAAGTACTTTGGCATCACCCACACGGACCATAGGGTCATGAACCCTATGAGCCTAGCCAAAACCAAGGAACTCATCGACCTCCTGCGCCTGCCTGACGGTGGGCGGATCCTGGACGTGGCCTGTGGTAAGGCCGAGTTTCTCTGCCTCGTAGCGGAACGGTACGAGGTGACAGGCACAGGGGTCGACCTATCTCCCGTCACCTTTGAAGAAGCGCGAAAGAACGTCGCCGCCCGGCAACTCACAAATCGTATCGATCTGCTGAACATGGACGGTGGCAAGTATGAGCTGGACCGACAAAAGAGTCTAGATATGGCCTCATGCATCGGCGCCTCCTGGGTCTATCAGGGGCACAAGAGAACGCTCGAGGCCCTGAGAGAAATGGTGAGGCCAGGCGGTCTCGTGCTCGCAGGCGAGCCATTCTGGGAGATTCCCCCAGAGCCGGAATACCTGAAACTGACCGAACAGGAGGCCGAGTCATACGGCTCTCACTCGAGCAACGTTCAGGCCGGTGTGGACCTGGGTCTTACATTCTTGTACTCCATCGTCTCCTCTGAGGACGATTGGGACAGGTACGAGGGACTCCAGTGGCAGGCTGCCGAGAGGTACGTGGCAGCCCATCCCGATGATCCGGACGCGGAGGCGCTCCTCAATACCATACGCAAGAACCGAAACGGCTACCTGCGGTGGGGGCGTGACTGCCTGGGCTGGGCCATGTACCTGTTCAGTGCGCCGTGATGGCTTCGATGAATCAGCTAGGCGCCATCGTCTCGATTCCTTCGGATCTGACGGCCGCGCTCTCCTCGGAAGAGCGATACCGCCGCCTGCTCGGCGCGCTCAGTAGGTCCGGCTATCGAGCCGACGATGGCCTCGGGCACGGTACTCGGGCAGCGGCGGCGCGATCCCGCCATCTGGGTTTGCAGGGACCACCTGCTCCTCTGGACCGCGATACAATTCTGGGGACACAATACCTAATTATTGCAATTGAGCCTCGTATACAATCAGCTTCGGATTGGGACAATAATCAGGTATTATGCCAACAGAATCAAGTCAGTCCCCGAATCCCTGGGGCGCCTTCTCGATGGCCGCGATGGCCTCGGTTTCCAGGCGGATGGCCTGTGTCAGGATGTCTGCCTCTCGCCGCCGCGCCTCCTCCGACCAGTCCTCCGCCTTCTTCGCCGCGCGCCTATCGGCGAGGAGCGTCTCGAGGGCCTCGCTTTCCTGCTCGTAGAGCTGTGCCGCCCGCTCAAGCGCCGCATGCGCGTCCCCGTCGAGCAGGATGCCCCAGTCGCGGAGGAACTTCGCCGCCGCCTGGCGCGCGTCATGCAGGCTGGTGTAGTTCCACGAGTCCAGACCGGACATGGCCGCCTTCGCATCGTCGCTGAGCCCGTCGTAGCGGCGCAGATCACCGATCCACGCATCGAGCGCCGCGCGCCCGTACCAGTACTCGCGGCCAGGAAGCCCCCCGTCGTGCCGCTCGTGGCGCCAGTTCCGTACGGCCGTCCGGAGCGCCTCGAGCAGAGACTCGCGCAGCGGCGGCGGGTCGCGGTACTCGCCGAGATACGTCTGCATCGGCCCGAGCTCCCCGATGGGCAGTCGGACGGGCTCGTCCTTCGCCATGTAGTCGCTCAGCAGCAGCGTGCTCCCGCCGTCCTCGTAGCCGTAGATGACGGCCATGTTGAGATTGGCCGGGTACGCCGCGACGGGTAGGCCGGCATCGATGGAGGCAACGATCTTCCGGCGCATGGCGTCTCTGTCCGCGTCCTCGGCGCCCAACTGCACGTCCGTCGGCAGTTCCCAGCCGGTGAGCCACGCCGCCGCCATCTGCTCGTCGGGCATCTCGCCGATGGGGCACGAGGGGCACCACTTCGTCTCCGTCTCCTCGTTGGCCCACCGCACGCGGAACGCCAGGCCCGTGAGGCCCATGATGTCGGCGTATTCGTACGGATGGTCCGTGACCTTCATGGCCGCCTCGAGGGCGCCGGCGAAGGTGTTGTCCTTGCCGCGCTCCCAGGCAAGCTCGGGCACACGCTCGATGCGGATCGTGCCCTTCCCGCCGGTGATGACGGCTCGTCTGTGTGCCGCCGCGACGCGCTCCGGGGCGATGGCCTCGAGCTCCTCCTCGATCTCATTGATCCCCGCGGCGTAGCTCTCGCGGGCCTTCGACAGCAGCTCGGCGGCACGCGCCGCCCGCCGCGGGTCGGGCTCCTTCCAGCCGGCCCAGCCCTGGAAGACCTCGTCGTGGCACTCATCCAGCGCATCGGCCTCGGAGGCGAAGTGCTCGGCGGCGCGCTTCAGGCGCGATTCGGCCTGCGGGTACCTGGGCGCAATCTCGCGCAGGAACTCGCCGGCGGCTCGGTGCGTGCTCCGGTACACTCCGAGCGGGTAGCGGTCGCCAGCGTCGGGGACGCGGTCCGGATCGACGCGGAATCGGTTGATCCACCAGTCGTAGCAGGCGAGGCCCTCCCGGAAGCGCCAGCCGATGTCGCGGCCGGCGGCCTCGACGAGGAAGCGGTCCTCCGCCGAGTTGGCATGGCGGATGGCCTCCTCGAGCGCCGCCAGCTCCGCCGGGCGCGCGTCGAGCCTCCCCGTCTTCTCGCCGACGAGGAGCGCCCCGAGGGCCGGACAGATGTCGAGGCACTTGGCCGTCCGCGTCTCGTCCTCGGCGGCGTATTCGTCCCCGCCCCGGTAGGAGCCGCGCCCGAGGAGCTGCTTCTTCTCCTCATCGAAGCCGCACACGACGTCCCACTCGGCGTTGGTGAAGGCGTGCCAGACGATGGTCGGGCGTCCGGCGCGAATCTCAGCTTTCACGCGCGCCACGACCTCGTGCACGTCCCTCTCGGGGTAGATGCCCTCGCCGTGCAGCGGCACGTACTCGACCTCGTATCCCAGCAGCTCCGGGAGGGCCTCTGTGTCCATCCCCGCGCTGCACGTGGGCGCGCACGGGCAGGGGCCGGCGATGCGGAAGGCCGCTCCCGAGATGCCCTGGATGTAGGCGGGCGAATACTTCTCGCCGCGATGCGATAGGACCACGCGAACGCACTCAAACAGCGGGTCCATGACGCGATACCGGTCTACGCCGTCGATGACCACGGTGTCACCTCCAGCCCGCGCGGCGACCAAGGGCAGCAGGCAGCATAGAACGCCGGCGGGCCACCGGGCGCGAGGGCGCATGCGTTCAATCCTCCGGCGCGGTCTCCGGTTCGGGGATGGCCGCCGCGAGCCTGGCAAGCGCCTTGACACCCTTGGCCTCGGCCTTCTTCGCCGCTCTCAGGGCTGCTATCCCCTGCTTGACCGCTGCCTCGTCGGGCTCGTGCTCGTGCCCGCCCTCCGTCGGGAAGGCGCGCGCAAGCTTCTCGAGGCTCCCGGCGACGGCCTCGTAGTGCCCGATGGCCTCGTCGAAGAGCGGGCCCAGGTCCCCGTCAAGTCGCTCCCTGGCCTCCGTGAGGAATCCGACCGCTTGGCGGCGGCACTCCAGATAGCAGGCCGCGTTGTAGACCGGGCCCCAGCCATTGACGTGGCCCGCCCGCAGGGCGCCGATCCATTGGTCGTAGGCCGCGAGCCCGGCGTGGTAGACGTCGTCGGGCTTCGGTCTCTTCTTCGCGTGCTCGACGGCGAACTGCAGGGCTT
>JASFTE010000405.1:0-5131 GCA_050114035.1 Armatimonadota bacterium
ACCGGCAGCGGATGGTCGGGCGTGCTGGATGGGGCGTTCACAGTCCACCATGTACTGGTGCTGACCGATGGCCCATCCGGCAGCCCGAATCCCGTCGCGCCCGGCGAGGATGTAGTCTGTACGGTGACAGTAGACGATAGCCATGCCCACACGCTGTCCTACCTGTGGAGCGCCACCGACGGGGGAGGCGCCTCAGCCGGCGTCTTCGACGACCCAACGGCCCAAAGCCCAACCTGGACGGCGCCGGACAACGCCACTGACGCGCCGGTGGACTACACGATCTCGGTGCTTGTCTCCTGCACCGAGGGCGAGACGGTCAGCGGCCAGTTCGTTCAGCAGGTCAATCCCCTCGCCCACGTCGTGACGATCACTGGGGGGCCGCTCGGGATCCCCAACCCGGTGGAATCCGGCGGCGACGTCGTCTGCACCGTGACCGCCTCCGACAGCCGTCCCGGGCATGGGCTGAGCTATGCCTGGACAGCCGTTGACACTGGCGGCAGCCCTGCGGGGAGCTTCGATGACGCCTCCTTGCGCAACCCGGTGTGGACGGCACCGGCCAACACAACGGGCGCGGTGCACGAGTATACCCTCGAGGTGGCCGTAACGTGCGACGGCAGTCCGGCCGAGTCGGCCCAGGCAAGCTACACGCAGTACGTCAACCCGCTGCCGCATGAGCTAGACCTGACGGCGGGACCCGAAGCGACGCCCAACCCCGCGCCGTCCGGCGTAGACGTGGCATGCAGCGTGGCGGCCGCGGATAGCCACGGCCATGGGGTAACCTACCAGTGGAGCGCAACCGACGCGGCGGGCGCTCCGGCAGGGAGCTTCGATGATCCGAACGCTGAGAACCCCAACTGGACGCCACCGATCCACGGTGGCGCGAGCAATCGCGGCTACACCGTCTGGGTGACGGCCACGTGTGACCAGGGACTGAGCCGCGTGGATCACGTTGCGGTGCAGGTGCAGCCCGCCACGTCCGGTGCCAGCCACCTGTTCCAGCCGGGAGTGCAGATGGTCTCGGTGCCGGTTCAGCCATTCGATCCGGATCCGGCGCAGATGGGCTTCGTGGGCGTGGCGTGGTGCCGTTGGAGCCCGATGCACCGCGAGTACGTCTACTACAGCGCCGACCCAGGCCACTTCACGTGGCTCGAGCCCGCCGAGGGCACGCCCGGGAAGGCCTACTGGGCCAGCTTTGGGGGCGCAACGCTCTGCGAGATAGCGGGGACGCCAGTGCCGCCCGACGCCCCATGGGTAGTGCCGCTGACCTGCTACCAAGGCCCGAGCTGGAACCAGATCGGGTGCCCGTACGAGGTCGCGGTGCCGTGGAAGGTCTCGGGTGCGGCCGCCATCCGCGTGCGACACAGCGGTCAGGAGCTGACGCTCGCCCAGGCGAAGGCCGAGGGCTGGTGCGCGGACTACGCCTGGACCTTCGTGCCCGGAGTAGGCTACGAAGTCGTCTACGACACGGATGTGTGGGCAGATGCACCTCACGATGCCTTGGAGCCCTGGGCAGGGCACTGGTTCCTGGCGAACGTGCCCTGCGAGTTGATCTTCCCCGCCCGCAACGTGCTGCCGGCACGGGCGCCATTAGCCACGGGCCAGTCGGCAGACTGGATGGTCACGCTGCTGGCTTCGGCAGACGGGCAGGTGCAGAGCCAGGCGACCGTCGGGCAGGCACAGGCGGCACGGACCATCGCCACGCCGCCCGCATTCGCTGAGGCGGTCCAGCTCTCGCTCGTTGGCGATGGGCTTCCTGCTTCGGTGGACCTTCGCCACCGCAAGGCGGGTACCACCTGGAGCCTCCGGGCGGAGACCATCGTCGCGGGCGCCAGTGTGGTGTTGACGTGGCCGGACCTGAGCAGTCTCCCCATGGAATACCGACCGGTTCTGACCGATGAGACCACGGGCAAGCGTGTCTACCTGCGCACCTCGCGGCACCTTGCCTTCACCTGCGGGGGCGCGGGAAGCGCGCGGCGGTTCCGCCTCGAGATCGACCCGAACGCGCAGGGCGCGCTGCTCATCAGCAGCCTCACAGCAGCGTCCACCCGCGGCGGCACCTACGACATCGGCTTCAATCTGTCCGCGGGCGCGGCCGTGACTGCTGGCGTGTACAACATCGCCGGCCGCCTGGTGGCCAAGGTCGCCCAAGCGCAGCAACTCGCTCGCGGCCGCGCTTCACTGACCTGGAACGCCCGGAGCGTCCACGGCACGGTCGCTCCGAGCGGCACGTACGTCCTCCGCGTCACCGCCCGCACCGAGGACGGCGAACAGGCATCGGCCGTGACCACGCTGCACATGCGGCGGTAGGCGCGGCCCGCCAGGACACGGACGTGATGGACAAAGCCCTTTGTGAATCAAGTCCCCGCGTGGGGCCCTCGGGGGACGGACACGGGGGTGGGGGGCGGATCGGGAGAGTTGGCTCTCGGCGGCATTCGCTTCCTGCTTCTCGGGAACACGGCAGAGAGGCCGCTTCCTCACTCCACAGGCTCCTGCGAAGCCCCGTTCCGTGTCCTTGCACCTGCTTACCCGGCAGCACGCCTTCTCGCCTCGTTGTATGCCGCAATGAGCCTGGCTGCCGTCTCCCGCTGCTTGCGGGTCCGTCGAGCCCCACGGCTCACCTTCAGCACCTTCGCCACAGGCAGGATCAGGCCCGACAGGAAGTGCACCGTGTGCTCGTCGTCTGGATCATACGCCTTCGCGATCTCGGCCGGCTCGCCGAGGGTCCGCAAGACGCTCAAGGCCTGGGTAGGCGGAGACTTCGCTCCCGACGCAGCCCCGATCAGACAGGCGCGCCGGTTCTGGGAGGCGGGGTACCACACCACCGTGGAGTGGTGATGTCCGCGGTGCCGACTGGGGCTCCCCGTGCGCCGGGCCGGTCGTCCAGGCAGGCTACAATGCCGGCAGACGAACCGTCAGCAGGTCCCGGTCGATGATGTCGTCGGCGCGCGCGATGGTCTCGTCGAAGTCGCGCGTGGCCTTGAAGTAGCGGCCCGTCAGTCGATCGGCGCGCCCGCTCACGAGCTTCACGCAGAGATCGGCGACCAGCTCCGGTGGATGGCCGCGGCCCTCCTGGAAGATCCTCTCGAAGCCGGGCCGCCACTTGCGGGCGCTCGGGTCGCTCATGATGAACCTGGTCATCTCGGTGAGGATCGCCGGCGGGCCGACGGAGAAGGTCTTGACGCCGTGGGGGCCGGCCTCTTTGGCGAGGGCCTCTGTCAGCCGCACCAGGGCGGTCTTGGAGCAGGCGTAGCTCGTGGAGTAGGGGTGCGGGTCATTCAGCCCGCCGGTCGTCGCGATGGTGATGACGTACCCGCCGCCGCGCTCGACCATGCGCCCGACGACGGCGCGGCAGCAGAGGAAGCTGCCGTAGAGGTTGACGCGGACGTCGTGGAACCACTTCTGCGGGTCGGCCTCCCAGACGGGGCCGATGTAGGAGAACGTGCCCGCGTTGCTCACCAGGATGTCGATGGGGCCCAGCTCGTGCTCGACTTGTGCCACCATCGCCTCGACGGACTCAACATCCGTCACGTCGGCCGTCACGGGAAGCACATCCGCACCGGCCTCCGTCAGCTCCTGGGCCGTAGACTCAAGCTCCTGCGCGAGGATGTCACTCAAGCCGACCTTTGCCGCGCACCCGGCGAAGGCCGCCGCGATTGCCTTCCCGATCCCACGTGCGGCGCCGGTGACCAGGACGGTCCGGCTCGTGAGTTGCGTGTCAGCGTTCATGCGCATGGCCTCCCTGCCGGCTCGGTGCTGGGGTCTCTGCCTCCAGACTTCGCGCAGGCGGCGGCCGATCCTCCGAGCGGCGGGAGGGCAGCTTCGGGTCCCCACGGGGCAACAAAGGTGATCGCTGTGTGTCAGGGGAAGCACGAACCTCACGGCGACCTCGGGCGTTATGTCAGTTGGTCTCTTCTGAGTACTGTCGGAACTTGAGTAGGAGGCGATGAGATGCAGCAGTTGGCGGCACGCGGGATATTCCTGCGCACACCGGCGCGAACCGCTCTCATGTTGGTCCTGACTGTGATGTTGACGGCGTCTATTCTGACTGTCGGTTGCAGCACAACGAGTTCAGCGGTCGCCGCCGAGTGGCCGGGCTGGCGGGGCCCGGAACGGGATGGGAAGTCCCCGGACAGGGGTCTGCTGAAGCAGTGGCCGGCAGGGGGGCCGAAGCTGCTGTGGAAGGCCGATGGCATCGGGATCGGGTTCGCTACGGTCGCCGTCAGCGGCGGGATGGTGTACACGAGCGGGGACGTGGGTGGGGACATGATGGTCTTCGCCTTCGACATGGACGGCAACCCCAAGTGGCAATTCAAGCATGATGCGGCCTGGACGAAGAACCACCCCGGCTCGCGATCTACCCCGGTGATCCATGAGGGCAACCTGTACATCGTGTCGGGCCACGGGCTCGTCGGCTGCTACGACGCGAAGACCGGCGCGCCGAAGTGGAGCCGGAAGATGAGCGAGTTTGGCGGTAGGGTGCCGGGATGGGGCTACGCGGAGTCGGTGTTGATCCATGAGAACCTGGCAGTCGTCACGCCGGGAGGGCAGAACTGCATAGTCGCGCTAGACAAGAAGACCGGCGAGACGGTGTGGCAGAGCCAGGGCTTCAACGGCGGGGCGCAGTACAGCTCGTGCTACGCGTTCACGTACCAGGGACTGCCCATGATTGCGAACGGCACCCACGGGGGCATCGTGGGCGTCAGGGCCAAGGATGGCAAGGTGCTCTGGTCCAATCCCTTCAGCGCCGGCAATACTGCCAACTGCCCGACTCCCATTTTCTCCGACGGATACGTGTTCTGGGCCAACGGGTACGGCAAGGGCGGCATCTGCCTGAAGCTGACCGTCAACGGGGACGAAGCGACGGCCCAGGAGGCGTGGCGGACGGGGGACATGGTCTGCCACCACGGCGGCTACATCGTGCACGAGGGGTACATCTATGGCAACAACGGTGGGGGCTGGTCGTGCCTGGACCTGAAGACCGGCGAGAGGAAGTGGGGGGAACGGGGAGTGGGCAAGGGCTCCGTCTGCTTCGCCGACGGGATGCTGTATCTGTTCGGCGAGCGCGGTGGCGCCGCGGGCCTGGCGACGTGTTCGCCCGCGGGCATGCAGATGGTGGGCAACTTCAACGTCG
>JASFTE010000406.1:0-5120 GCA_050114035.1 Armatimonadota bacterium
GACCGCCACGTGCCCTCGCTTGTGTTCACGCCCGAGCAGGTGCCAGTGCCGGGCTTCCTGTTCGACGACCCGGTGGTGCGCAAGGAGCTGTCGCACTACTACTCTTCAGTGCGCCGCGCGGACGACTGCGTGGGGGAGGTCCTGGCGGCGCTGCGGGAGTCGGGGCAGGAGGACAACACGTTCGTCATGTTCCTGTCCGACCACGGCATGCCGCTGCCCTTCGCCAAGACGCAGCTCTACCACCACAGCACGCGGACGCCGCTGATTGTGAAGTGGCCCGGGGTGACGAGGGCGAACGCGCTGGACGATACGCACATGGTGTCGGCTGTGGACTTCATGCCCACGCTGCTGGATGTGATCGGCGCAAAGCACCCGGAGGGGTTCGACGGGCGATCCTTCGCGGCGGCGCTGAGAGGAGAGAGGCAACCGGGTCGGGAGTTCATCATCAAGGAGTACAACGAGAACGCCGGGGCGTCGCGGGACCCGATGCGCGGCGTGCAGACGAAGCGATTCCTGTACCTGTTCAACGCATGGTCGAACGGTGAGCGGGTAATGGCGACCGCCACCAACGGGACGGAGACGTGCAAGCGGATGGCGGAGCTCGCGAGGACCGACAAGGCGCTCGCGGCGCGGTACGAGCTCTACCAGCACCGGGTGGTCGAAGAGCTGTACGACGTGGAGAACGACCCGGATTGCGTGCGGAACCTCATTGCCGATCCGAGGCGCCGGAGCGAACTGAGGCGTCTCCGGTCCGAGCTCGAAAGCTGGATGGTGGACACGGGCGATCATGCGCTGGAGGCGTTCCAGAAGCGGAATGACCCGGCGGTGCGCGAAGCGTACGTTCAGGCGAAGGAAAAGGAAGCCGAGGAACGCAGGAAGCGGAAGAACGCGGCCAAGCAGCAGGGGCAGTCGAAGGGCGCGAAGCTGATCTCGTGGGAGCTGCCGAAGTCCGTGACTCCGGGGAAGCCCGTGACGCTGCGGATCCCGCACAAGCTCAGCGCGGAGCTGGGGAAGCAGCTCGTCCACGTGACCCTCAAGGCCGGCAAGGACAAGAAGAGGGTCGAGCGCAAGGTGCTCGAAATCTCGGGCGAGGGCGTCCTTGAGGTCAGCTTCGACATCCCAGATCCGGTGCCGGGCAACGTCGTGGCCTTCGCGGCGTTTGTGGGAAAGGACTTCCAGCGGAATCTCCAGTACCTCACCTCCGGCCTCGTCCTCGCGAGGTGAGAGCGGTGCACCCCCACTGTCGGCCGGGGGCCGCGGGCCGGCCCCCGCAGGCGAGTCGCTGGATCTGGCTCGCGCTCCTCGTTGCGTCATCGCTTTGCGGCTGTGATCGGCAGCGCTCCGAGAAGCCGACGGTCGCCGAGCCCGTCGCGCGCGACCGGCATTTCGTTGGGGCGGCATCGTGCAAGGAATGCCATGCGACGTTCCACGAGCTCTGGTCGACGTCGCATCACGGCAGGGCCATGCAGGTGATGACGAGGGAGCTTGCGGAGCAGGAACTGGCTCCGCAGGGCGAGCCGATCCAGGTGGGCGCGAATCGGTACATGGCGGATGCGGAGGCACTGTGCGTCTGGGAGGATGGGTCGGATGGGCGGCGCCCGCTGGCGATGGAGCACGCGCTCGGCGGGAAGAACGTCTACTACTTTCTCACACCGATGCCGCGTGGACGGCTCCAAGTGCTGCCGGTTGCGTTCGATACGCGAGCGCGCACGTGGTTCGACACGACCGCCAGCATGGTGCGACACTTCACAGACATCGAGGATGAGGCGCTGGACTGGACGGACCCGCTGCTGACGTTCAACACGGCGTGCCACGGCTGCCACGTGAGCCAGCTTGAGAAGAACTACGATCTGGCGAGCGATACCTACCGCACGACCTGGCAGGAGCCGGGGATCAACTGCGAGACGTGCCATGGGCCGGCGTCGGAGCACGTCCGAGTGTATCGAGAGGCGTGCGAGGGGGAGACGCCGGTGAGGCTTGAGCTTGTGAGCATGAAGGCGCTGACGCCGAGGCAGCGGGACGAGACGTGCGCGCCGTGCCACGCGAAGATGCGCCCGCTGACGGAGGAGTTTCGGCCGGGCGAGCGCTTCTTCGACCACTACGACCTCTCCACGTTCGAGGACCGCGACTTCTACCCGGACGGGCGCGACCTTGGGGAGAACTACACGTACACGCTCTGGCGGATGAACCCGTGCGCGAAGGCGGGGGGGCTGGAGTGCCTGCATTGCCACACGTCCAGCGGCCGGTACCGGTTCGGGGAGGCGGATGCCAACGGGGTGTGCCTGCCATGCCATGATGAGCGCGTGCACAACGTCGCCGAGCACACCCACCATGCTGCGGACAGCGAGGGGAGCCAGTGCATCGCGTGCCACATGCCGATGACGAGTTTCGGGCGGATGGGGCGAAGCGATCACTCCATGAGGGCGCCGATGCCGGCAGCGTCGGCGCGGTTCGGATCGCCAAATGCGTGCAATCTCTGTCACACCGACAGGGACGCCGAATGGGCCGACGGGCACGTGCGCGCCTGGGCCCAGAGGGACTACCAGGCGGCGACGCTGCAGGCCGGGGAGCTGGTCGAGGCGGCGCGGGAGGGGGACTGGGAACGGCTGCCGGAGATGCTGGAGTATCTGCGAGACGACTCGCGCGACGAGGTGTTCGCCGCGTCCATCATCCGGCTTCTGGCGGCGTGCGATGACGGGAGGAAGCGGGACGCGCTGCTGGATGCACTGGGCGACCCGTCGCCGCTGGTGCGCTCGGCGGCGGCGAATGGGCTAGCGGGGGATGCGGCCCCCGCGGTGCTGGAGGGGCTGCTGGAGGCTGCGGACGATTCGTACCGGGTGGTGCGAGTGGCGGCCGGGGCGGCGCTCGCAGCCGATCCCGACTCGGCGCTGGACGCCGCGGGCGGCAGAACGCGCGCGGCGGCTCTGGCCGAATACGAGGCGTCGCTGCGCTGCCAACCAGATAGCTGGACTGCTCACTACAACCTGGGCAACTACTACACGGACCGGGGCAGTCCGCGGCGAGCGCTGGCGTCGTTCGAGATCGCCGGCCGCCTCCGGCCCGACGTGGTGCCGCCTCTGGTGAACGCCGCCCTGGTGCATGCACGCCTGGGCGAGATGGGAGAGAGCGAGGAGCTGCTGCGGAAGGCGCTGGCCGCTGAGCCCAACAACGCCGCGGCCAACTTCAACCTCGCGCTGGCGTTGGCGGAGCGGAGCGAGAGTGCGGAGGCCGAGACGCGCCTGCGAGCCGCGCTGGAGTCGGACCCGGAGATGGCGGAGGCCGCCTACAACCTTGGCGTGCTCCTCGCCGATGACCGCCTGTCTGAAGCCGTCAGGTGGTGCCGGAAAGCGGCGGAGCTGCGTCCGCGGGACGGCAAGTACGGCTACACATACGCCTTTTACCTCCGGCAGTCGGGCGAGCTGCGCGCGGCGGCGAAGGAGCTCAACAGGCTTCTGGATGGGGCCATCGCAGACGCGAGGACCTATGCGATGCTGGCAGCGATCTACGAGGAGCAGGGGCAAGCTCGACAGGCGGGCGAGGTGTATCGCCGGGCCTCGGCTGACAGGACCCTCTCCGAAGCCGAACGGGCGCACTTCGGCCAGAAGGTCGCAGAGCTGGCCCGGTGACGCTCGAGGACCGCCAGACTGAAGTAGTCACCGGGCCCGCCGCTGCACCGGCCCCCACTGGCGCGTCGTCACCTGTCAGCCCAACAGAGTCAATCGGGATCCGACGCGGGGCTGGTCTAGCATGGGAGGTGGCATAGCGTACGGGGCAGGTCACAGCCGCGGCCTTTGCCAAGTCGATGCGCGAGCGGTGGCTATGCATATGCATGTGTCTCGACCATTCTCTCAAAGGAACCCAGTTCAGACTCCAATAATCGCTTGCGCGGCAATGACCTGTATCTGCACATCTTCGACTGTAACGACGGGCTGCTGCGATTGCCGCCGCTGCCGCGAACGGTCCGCGCCTGCGGCGGATTCGGTCGCGAGACCGTGACGTGCCGGCAGGATGGAGAAGGCCTCACACTGAGCTTGACCGAAGTGAAAGCCCGGAATACGCACTGGGTGGTGGAGATTGCCCTGGCCGAGGGGGCTGAGATCCCGCTGATCCCGGGGAACGTAGGCCCCGAGGGCGCTCCGGGGAGCGACCAGCCTCTGGCACTGGAGGACCCCATGGGAGGCGGACCCCACTGCCGTCAAGCTATCTGCTCGAAGGCTGCGGGAACGCGATGCGCATCCGCGGCAGGGCCTCGACTTCTTCCCGCGCCCGTCCTGTCTCCTCCGAGCGCCTCCAGTCGATCAGCGTAACGGTCTTGGCGACCCAGCCACACGCAGAATGACGCAATTCGACAGCATTGGGAAGGGGCTCGTTGCGCACAGACCAACCAGACGAAAGGAATGCACGTATGGCGGAGACACCGCGACCGGCACGACCCAACATCCTCGTCATCCTCGCCGACGACTGGGGCTATGGTGATCTGGGCTGCTATGGCAATCCGGACATCCAGACGCCATGTCTGGACTCCCTGTCCGAACAGGGCGCCCGGTACACGCGGTTCTACGTCTCCAGTTGCGTCTGTTCCCCGAGCCGCTGCAGCTTGATCACCGGCCATTACCCCGGGCGCTGGCAGGTGCATGCACACTTTGCGCGCTACGACTCCAACGAACAGCGGAACATGCCGAACTGGCTGGATATCGAGTCCTTTTCGCTGCCGCACCTGATGCGCGAGAACGGGTACCGGACGGCCCACTACGGCAAGTGGCATCTGGGCGGAGGCGGGGGAATCCACGGACATCCAGACGCGCCGTTCGTGAGGGAGTACGGCTACGACGACACGCGAACCTGGAACGGCAATGGTCCGACCTGGTACGAGACCACGCCCTGGCCATTCACGCTCTACAACGACTCCGACGCCGTGTGGGCGGCTAACTCCAGCCGCCTGGCCGTGGACGCGACCATCGACTTCATCAGGCAGGCCCCGGACAGGCCGTTCTTCATCAACCTCTGGCTGAAGGACCCGCACACACCGCTCCACCCCACCCAGGAGCAGCGCGAGCCCTTCAAGCACCTGCCCGAACCGCAGCAGACCTACTACTCCGTCATCCACAATGCCGACCGAC
>JASFTE010000407.1:0-5113 GCA_050114035.1 Armatimonadota bacterium
GAGGTCCCGCTTGCGGTTCAGCACCTCCCGCGGGTCCTGCGCCGCATACGCATCCGGGCCGAGGGCCTGGTAGTACGGGATCTCGTCGGCGTTGGACTCGAGCCTGATGGTGACGGTCGGGTCGCGTCTGACTTGGTCCAGGATCTCCCGCGCCCTACCCCCCTCGAGCAGGGGGCAGTCTGCCCCGCGGAGCACACACACCGTGCCCAGCAACTGCCGCGCCTGCATCGTGATGACCGCCTTGCCCAGTCCGTCCGACAACGCGCCCCTCTGCTCCATGGCCGCGACCTCGCGGACTCCTCAGATGACGGCACACTCCAGTCCACTCAACTCCGCCAGCGTCATCACGTCCTCCGCCACATGCCCCGGCACGATGGCCAGATGGTGACTCCCGCCCGCCTCGCTGTACAGCGTCAGGAAGTCGCCGAGCGGCATGCCGGGACGTATCTTGAAGTGCGACATGGTGATGTCGAGCACGGGGAAGTCGGCCACCTCGACCTCCGCCACCGTGAGCCTGAAGTCGCCCTCGCCGATGCACACCAGGTTCGCCAGCGTCGCCGGGCCGGGGGCCATGCCGCCGACGGCGACGACGGGCTCCTGCAGCTCCCCATACGGGAACGGGGCGCTCTTCAGCACGGGCCGCTCGGCCGCCAGGTTGGGGTTGCACTCGCCCATGTGGGCCATGAAGACGTGGTTACCTTCCCAGTCCGGGCAGAACATCTCGGTGAAGCCCGCCTGGCCGAAGCACCGGGCCATCGCCGCCACCAGGCTCGCGCACGCCACGTCGCCCTCGCCCGCGTAGCCGATTCCCTGCGCCTGCAGCTTGCTGATGCCCAGGAATGGCACGGCGCCGATGGCCGGCACGTCATTGAACGCCATGAAGTGCATGCTGATGGCGTCCAGCTCGTGCTTCTCCACTGCCGCCGCCAGGCCCAGCCCGGCGCGGACCGATGTCGCGTGCAGCTTGGCGTCAAGGCCCGGTACGGGCGCGAAGCGCTCCCGATCTGCCTCGACCTCCGCCTCCACCTGCTCCGCCGGCACTTCCTGCGCCAACTCCGCCACCTCGCGCGGCGGCACTAGCACCACCTGCGGGCCGACCACCGTCTGCAGCGCCGTCAGATCCACGCTGAAGTCGCCCATCCCCTCGAAGGGATCGCCGATCCGGCCCACTCGCACTCTCCGCAGGAACCCGGCGGTCATCGCCGCGCGGCACCATCGGAGCGTGTCCTCCGCGACGCTCGGATCGCTCATGTGCCCGCTGACGATGTGGTATGCCTTCCCGGCGCGGAGCAGGATGTTCGCCAGGTCCTGCACGCCGTGGATGCCGTGGTTCCGCATGATGTCTTCGCGCACGAGGTCGGCGCCCATGCTCGCCGCGGGCGTGGTGTTCAGCAGGAGGAGCGGGAGCGAACAGCGCGTGAGGGCGGAGGCCGAGATGAGGCTCGGCGCATAGCTGAGATGAATGACGATGATGCCGTCGCAGTCCCTCGCCTCGAAGTCGCGCACCGCCGCCTCGACCTGCTGCCGCGTGTTGCACACGTCGGCCGACGCGACCTCGGTGTCGTCCCCCAGCGCTGCCGCGATCTGCCCGACGAACTCGGCCTGGCGCGGCTTCAGCTCCGGCGCCGAGCGATCGTAGAGCTCGAGCATCAGCGGCAGGATGCCCATCATCGGCTTATGTCCGTCGTCCACGGGCGTGGTCTCCCTTCACCGGCCTACGTCGCCAGCAAGTCGTGGGCGGTGCTGAAGAAGACGTCCTCGAGCTCGGCCGCTGTGACGCCCGCACGCTCGGCGCCCTCGCGCATTGCCTTGAGCGCCTCGTACATGAAGTACGTGTACCTGGCCTCCACGTGGGGCGGCCGGCGATCCGTGTTCCACGCGTAGTCGCCGCTCACGACGTTCCGGTACGTCTCGCCCTCCCACACCCGGTACCCGCGCAGCCGCGAGAGCACCGGAAAGTCCGTCCCCCACATGATCCGCCCCGGCCCGATGGTCCTGAAGGCCAGCTCGAAGACGTCCGGGTTGAGCACCGCCGAGCAGTCGAACAGCAGCCCCTCGATGTCGGCCAGGTCGGCGAAGGCGGCCTCGGCAAAGGGCACGCAGTACGCCCGGCCCAGATGCGCTACGATGAGCGTCACGCCCTGATACCGTTGCCGCCACTGGCGCAGCACCCGGCGCGTGTGCGAGTCGCGAATTCGGTCCGGGCCCGGCACGTGCAGGATGGCGGCGAGGCCGAGCCCGTCGAGCACCTCGAGCTGAGGCGGCGGGATCATGTCGTCCAGCCGCACCTCGGCCTGCGTGGCGCCGGGGACCAGCGACCAGTACGGCTTCACCCCCATGAAGCGCCCCGCCGTGAGAACGTCGTGCAGGTGCTCCGCTGACCACGTCGGGTCGAGCACCGCCAGAGCCCACACCCGCCGCCGGTCGGCCGTCTCGGCCGAGTAGCTGTTGCACGCCTCGATGTCCGTGCCGCGGAACACGGAGCCGAACTGAAGCCGAGAGACCTCGCTGTCGGGGAAGAGCTTCGCGTAGTCGGACTCGGCGTCGTCTGTCAGGTACTCCGGGTGCGAGACCGACGTGGCCCAGTTCGCCGCCCGCAGCTCCTCGGTGAGCGGCGGCACGTCTCCCTCGCGGTGGACGTGCATGTGCACGTCGAGCATCCGCGCCGGCAGAAAGCCCCGCAGGTGCTCGTCGTAGAACTCCCGATCCACGTCTCCGTATCTGTCCGCGTTGGAGACGGCCGCTCCCCTCCCTCGTGCGCATGCCGAACGCCGCGACTAGGCGCTCACGTATAGCTTCGTCAGCACGAACTCGTTGTGGCCCGTGACCTCGGCGCAGGTCCAGCGCCCATTGGCCACGCGGATCATCATGTCCCACAGCTTGTCCCCCGCCTGGTCGAGCGTCAGCTCGCGCTGCAGGATGCCCGATACATCCACGTCGATGTGCTCCCTCATCAGGTCGCACGTGTGCGGGTTGGCCGACAGCTTGACCACGGGCAGGATCGGGTTGCCGACGATGTTCCCCTGCCCCGTCGGGAACAGGTGACATGCGAAGCCGGCGGCGGCCCAGAGGGTGACCGCCTCCGCCGCGGCCGACGACGTGTCCATGTACCACAGCCCCGGGCCCGTCGGCATCTCGGCGGGCTTGAGGCACCCGATGAACTTGCAGTTCTTCCCGATCTTCTGCAGGTTGCCCAGCGCCTTCTCCTCGATGGTCGTGAGGCCGCCGCGGACGTTGCCCTTGGTCGGCTGCGACCCCAGCAGATCGACGCCCTGTGCCTTGACCACGTCCTGGTACGCATCGAACATGGCCATGAACTCCTCGGCCGCCTCCCCGTTCGCCGCGCGCGCTGCACAGATGTGCTCCCCGCCCGTGATCTCCGTCGTCTCGCCGAAGCTCAGCGTGCCGCCGGACGCGTCGAGCCGGTCGAACACGTTCCCCACCGTCGGGCACGACGCCAGGCCGGAGGTGGTATCCGACTCGCCGCACTTGGTGGAGACCCAGAGGTCGGAGATCGGGCACTCCTCGCGCTTCTGCTCACTGGCCCAGAGCTTGTACTCCCACGCCTGCCACGAGGCCTGCCGCACGCACTCCATCTGGCCCTTCAGCTCGATGGAGAAGCCCGCGACCTTCGTGCGCCCCAGCGCCTTGACGCCCTCGACGACCCGGTCCGTCCACTCGTCCTCAATGCCGATGACCACGCACGCCGCCACGTTCGGATTGGCGCAGGCGCCGATGATGGTGCGGAAGAACAGCTCCAGGTCCTCCCCGAACTGCAGCCGCCCGTAGGCGTGCGGGATGGCCATCGTGCCGCGAACATGCGCGGCGACCGCCTCGGCGGCGGCGTTCGAGATGTCATCCAGCGGCATGATGACCACGTGGTTGCGGATGCCCACCCGACCATTCTCCCGCCAGTACCCGCTGAACGTGTTGTCGAGCTTCAGTTCGGCCATGGCCTACCACCTCCCGCTCTTGAGATTGTGGGTGTGAACGTGCTCGCCCCTCTTGATCGCCCTCGTGGCGGTGCCGATGGCCTCGTCGTACTTGATCACCGGCGCGCCCTTCGCGATGTCAGTGAGGGCGATCTTGTGCCCCAGCGGAATCCTCTGCGGGGCGGTGACGCGGAGCGTCGAGTCCTTCGCCATGTTCCACCCGGTCAGCCGCTGGCCTTTCTTCACGTCCACCACCACCACGCCCACCGTGTCCGCCTTCCCGTGCGCGATGCAGTGCACCACGGCTCATTCTCCTTTCGTCAAGTCCCGAGTCATCAGGCCTCGGCGCCGTACAGGACCTCGTACGTCCTCCCGAAGCGCTGGTACATGCGATCGTACATCTCCGAATGCGTCGAGTCGGGCGCGAAGGTCCGCTCGGTCGCGTAGAACGCATCCGCGGCGGCGACGAGCGTATCGCAGTGCCCGGCCCCCACCGCGGCCATGATCGCGGCACCGAGGGAGGCGGCCTCCCGGCACGCGGGCCGCTCGATGGGGAGCCCGGTGACGTCGGCCATGATCTGCAGCCAGATATCGCTCCGACTTCCGCCGCCGATGGCGCGGACGCACTCGCTCTGTGCACCCAGTTGCCCGAGCCGCTCGATGTGCTCTCGCAGGCAGTACGCCACCGACTCCAGGATGGCGCGCACCATGTGCGGCCGCCCGTGGGAGATGGCGAGCCCGACGAACGCGCCCCGCGCGTCGGGGTTGAAGTCCGGAGACGCCGTCCCCGTCAGGTGCGGGAGCATCAGGAGACCCTCGCACCCGGGCTCGACCGCGCCAGCCTCCTCATGCAGATCGCCGTAGTCGGCACCGTCCGTCACCAGGGCATCCCGAAACCACGTGAGCGCCATGGCGGCCGTCTGCGTGAATGACAGCAGGGCATAGAGACCCGGCACGGCGTGCGGGCTCACATTGACGCCGCGCGTCGAGTCGTAGACGCCCTTGTCGGCGCTGGCCATGACGGCGAGGGCGGTGCCGATGTTCGCCGTGGTGATGCCCGGACGGACGTTCCCGGCCCCCAGCAGCGCCGCCGTCTGATCGTTGGCCCCGACGACCACCACGGCGTCGTCACTGATGCCGAGCAGCCGCGCCATCTCCGGCAGCACGCTGCCCACCGGCTG
>JASFTE010000408.1:0-5111 GCA_050114035.1 Armatimonadota bacterium
GGCTCAGACGTCTTCTTCACGTTCCTCGTGAGCAACGACCTGTTCCGGGAGCGGCTCCGGCTCACCCGCGACTCCGCGCTGTCCTGGCCCGAGTTCGAGCAGGTGCAGGAGCAGTTCCTGGCGGGGACGTTTCCGCCCGCGATCATGGCCCAGTTCCGCAGCATGCTGGACTACTTCGGGCAGGCGCCGATCATCGTGAGGTCGAGCAGTCTGCTGGAGGACAGCTTCACGAGCTCCTTTGCCGGGAAGTACCGGAGCGAGTTCTGCGCCAATCAGGGGGACCCGGAGCAGCGCCTCACGGCCTTCCTGCGCGCGGTGAAGCTCGTGTACGCGAGTGCGCTGAACCCGGATGCGCTCTCCTATCGCCGCAGCCGGGGGCTCGGGGCAAGCGACGAGCAGATGGCGATCCTCGTGCAGCGCGTCTCCGGCGCGCCGCACGGCGGCCTGTTCTTCCCGAGCCTGGCAGGCGTCGCGTTCTCGCGCAACCTGTACGCGTGGAGCGACCGCATCGACCCGTCGCAGGGGATGATCCGTCTGGTGTTCGGCTTGGGAACGCGGGCTGTCGAGCGCGTGGGCAATGATTACCCCCGGATGATCCCCGTGAGCCATCCGGAGCTGCGCCCGGAGGTGGGCCTGAAGGTCGTGCGATACTCGCAGCGCCACGCCGACGTCCTCGACCTGGAGGCGAACGTGTTCGCCACGCTGCCCGTGGCCGAGGCGCTGCGCAGGTACACGAACACCGACGTCCAGCTTCTCGTGTCGCTGGTGCGGGATGGTCACGTATCCGAGCCCCTGGGGGACCTGGGCCCCGGCGAACAAGAACTCGCGCTGACATTCAACCGTCTCGTGCAGACGACCGACTTCGTGCCGATTGTGGGAGAGATGCTCGCCAGGCTTGAGCGCGCTTACCGGCTTCCCGTGGACACCGAGTTCACGGCATTCGTCGGCCCAAACGGCGTCCGGCTCAACCCGGTGCAGTGTCGTCCCCTGCGTATGCCCGGGGCAGCGGAGTCGCCGCCGGCCCTGGTCGAGCTGGCCCGAGACCGGACGCTGTTTCGCTCCACGAGGATGATCTTCGGCGGCGTGGTCCGCTCCATCCGGTACATCCTATACATCGACGCGGCGCGCTACAGCGGCATCCGGCACCGGGCGACAAAGAGCGCCATCGGGCGCGTCGTCGGCCGCATCAACCAGCACCCAGCGGTGGTCGAGGGGGGGATCGTGATGATGGGGCCCGGCAGGTGGGGAAGCACCAACATCGACCTGGGCGTGAGCGTGGGCTACGGCGACATCGGCAATGCCGCCGTGCTGGTCGAGGTTGCCCGGGAAGAGGCGAGCCATCTGCCGGAGCTGTCATACGGTACCCATTTCTTCCAGGACCTGGTGGAGGCGGAGGTCGTCTTCCTGGCGCTCTATCCCGACGATCCCGGCAGCGAGTTCAATGCACCGTTCCTCGAGAAGGCGCCGAACGCGCTCACCGACCTCCTGCCCGATGCCGCGGACCTGGAGGGCCTCGTGACGCTGATCGACGTGCCGGCCGCGGCATGCGGCGCCCACGCACACGTTGTGGCCGACTCGGAGAGCAGAACGGCCGTGTGCTTCCTGAAGTAACGGCACTCGGCCCGGGCAGCGAGGTCGAGCCGGTCCCCGCGGGGAAGCTGGCTGACGGTCGTAGACCAGGACGGGACTCGTCATGACCGCGCTCAGACAGTGCCTCATGGGCTTCGGACCAGCCGTCCTCACACTGAGTGTCCTGCTGCTTGCCTACAAGTCGGTGTCTCTGGCACAGGACCGCCTCAAGCCGGCGCCGACGCACAAGGACTTCCCCTACGCGCCGCACGACAGCAATGTCATGGACGTGTGGCTGGCCGAATCGCCGACGCCGACGCCGCTGGTGCTCTACATCCACGGCGGGGGCTTTCGGGGCGGCAGCAAGAACAGCCTGGCCGCTCCGGCGCTGCGGGCGCTGCTCGACGCGGGCATCTCGGTGGCCGCCATCGAGTACCGACTGATCGGGGTGGCCAAGCTCCCGGCCGCGCATCACGACTGCCGCCGGGCGCTGCAGCTCCTGCGCTCGAAGGCCGAGGAGTGGAACTTCGACACGACGCGCGTGGGCGCGTTCGGCGGCTCCGCCGGGGCCCAGATCTGCATGTGGCTCGCCTTCCACGACGAGATGGCGGACCCGAAGAGCGACGACCCCATCGAGCGCGAGTCCACGCGCCTCACGTGCGTGGCGACCAACGGCGGGCAGACGACGATGGACTTCGACTGGTGGATGAAGCACGTCCCCGGGTACGATCAGCCGCATCGGGACGTGCACGAGAGCTTCGACTTCGAGGACGAGGAGGAGCTCGGCAAGATCGTCGCCGAGATCTCGGCCCTCTCGCTCATCTCGGACGACGATCCGCCCATCCACATGCAGTACGGCCAGAACCCGAAGGACCCCGTCCCGCCCGATCCCCAGAAGGCTCGCGGCTGGAAGGTCCACCACGTCACCTTCGGGATCAAGCTCAAGGAGAAGATGGACGAGCTGGGCGTTGAGGCCGACCTCCACTACCCCCGCGCTCCCGCGGGGACCTACGAATCGCGGGAGGACTTCTTCATCAAGAAGCTCACGGAGCGGAAGACGTAGGGCGCCGCGAGGGAGGGCCGGACATGCACGTGGCCGTTGAGGAGATCGCCGGCTACCGGGGCCAGGAAGGCTCGCGCATCACGACGCCCGGCGGCAACTACGAAGAGAGGCTGACAGCGCCGGCCGGAGAGGGGCGATTGCCGTGAGGGCGGCCGTCGTCATGGTGCTGCTGATCGCGGTGGTAGCCGGAGCGGTGTCGGCTGTGTTGGTCGTCGCAAAGCGGCGCCCCGCGGAGGCGTCCTTCGCGACACCGAACGATTTCCTCGCTCGGGGCACGCCCACATTCGTCGTGGGCACGGCCGGGGACGACCGGGCCGATCGCTGCATCGCGGCGCAGGTGGCTCTCATCCGAGGGATGCTGTTCCCGGGGGCCCCCGTGGTTGCCGACCAGTCAATCGACGTTGCCAAGGGCCCTGCGGGCTGGCCGCGCAATCCCATTCTCTATGGCGGGCCGCACGTGAACCATCTGCTGGCGGGGCTCGCGGACTCATTGCCGCTGCAGATGGAGCAGGCCAGACTGGTGCTCGGCGGCCAGGTCTTCGAGGGTGACGGGTACTGCCTCATCGCCGTGATTCCCGCGCGTGAGGCGGACGAGAGGGGGCCCGGCTACCCGGAGCTCCTGCTCTACGCCGGGACCGGCATGCCCGGGGTGGCCGAGATCAATGCCGTCCACCACGGCGGCGAGCCGATCCTCGTCACCGACACCTTCGGGCGGCTTCTGGCGGGCACGTGGCTGCCGGGGGAGGGCGGCATGCCGACGCCGTACTTCCCGCAGGGCCGCGCCCGGCGCATCGCCTGGCGGGCGGTCGCGCGGCAACTGACGTCCCCGGCCGGCGAGACGGCCGCCGTGCGGTTGCTCTTCCCGGAGCAGATTCCGGCGGACGCGAGCGACACCCCGGTGATCCAGGCCTGCATGCGGGGGCTGGCGCAGGCAGTGCGGAAGCTGCACATCGCGGACCCGACGCAGCTCTCGGTGTACGTCTACCCGGACCGCAACAGCAAGTGCGCGCTCACCGGCAACACGGGCGATGGGCACGCGGTGGTGGCCTCGCGGGCGCTGCACGTGGCGCGCTTCGGCACATCACCCGGCGGCCCGCTGGAATCCCTCGTGGCGCACGAGGGCACGCACGTGCTGACGTACGAGTCGTGGGGCCCGGCGGGCAGCCCGCTCCTCGCCGAGGGCGTGGCCGTGTGGGCGAGCGGCAAGTACGGGGGAGTCGCGCTCGATGCGTGGCGGACGCGCCTGCCGCGGGCGACGCCGCGGGTCGAGGACCTGGTCGGGGGCCTATTCCGGCAGATGCCCGAAGAGCAGTCCTATCCTCTCGCGGGGCTCTTCGCCGAGGCCGTGGTCGGCACCGTCGGCATTGAGAAGCTCCGCGATCACCTCTATGGGGCGACGCCCTCGACGTGGGAGGCGGCGTGCCAGGAAGCCGGGACGACCGCGCAGGCGCTGGAGGCGGCGTTCCGCGAGGCGCTCGGTGCGTGAGCGCCCGGGCGCTCCCCGGCCTCAGTACCTGAAGTGCTTGATCTGCTCGCCCTGCTCCCTGATCTCCGTCATCGACTCGATGCCGATCTGCAGGTGGGTGTCCGTCCACTCGGCGGTCACCTGGTCGTCGGAGTCCTCCGTCTTCACACCCTCGGGCGTGAGCGGCACGTCGGACACGAGCAGCAGAGCGCCGCGAGCGATCTCGTTGTAGTGGCCGACGATGAAGAGGGTCGCCGTCTCCATGTCTATGGCGATGCACGTCATCTCCTGCAGCCGTTTGCGGAACCGATCATCGTGCTCCCACACGCGCCGGTTCGTCGTGTACACGACGCCGGTGCGGTACTCATGCCCGTGCTCGAGGATCTTGTTGGAGACGAACTTGTGCAGCTTGAAGGAGGGGAGCGCGGGTACGTCCGGCGGGAAGTAGTCCTCACTGGTGCCCTCGCCGCGTATCGCGGCGATCGGCAGAATGAGATTGCCTATGTCGCTCGACTTCTTCAGCCCGCCGCACTTGCCCAGGTAGAGCACGCCCTTGGGATGGCGCGCGCTGAGCAGGTCCATGATCGTGGCGGCGTTGGCGGAGCCGATGCCGAAGTTGACTATCGTCAGGCCGCCGCTATTGGTCGCGGCCTGCATGGGCCGCTCCTCGCCGCGGATGTCGCATCCGAACTTCTCCCCGAAGCGGGTCAGGTAGGTGCGGAAGTTCGTCAGCAGGATGTAGTCGCCGAAACCGTCCAACGGCATGCCCGTGTACCGCGGCAGCCAGCTCCTGGCGATCTCGAGGCGCTCGATCATACGTTACCACCTCTCGGGAGTGCGACTCCGATGGTCTGCGCTATCTGTGGTCATAGATAGGATATTGATTGGCTTCGCGGGCTGTCGTGCATTATTACCCTCACACACCTCACTCTGGGGCTCTGGGGGCCTGTGCGAGCAATCTGGGGAGTGAGCTGTGTGAGGTGTGGAGGTTGTGTGGGGCTGGTTTTGTGAGAT
>JASFTE010000409.1:0-5110 GCA_050114035.1 Armatimonadota bacterium
CACAGGGGCGGACCGGACCGACGATGGCGATCACACGATCTGGGTACACGCCGTGTCTGTCGGCGAGGTGGCTGCCGCCATTCCCATTATTGAGCATCTCCGGCTCCTGGAACCGCTGGCGCGGATTGTGCTCTCGACGACTACTCCCACCGGGCGGCAGATGGCGCAGGAACGCGGCGCAGACGCCGATGCGCTCATCTACTATCCGCTGGACCTGCCGTGGATCGTCCGCTCGGCCCTCGACGGCATCCGGCCATCCCTCGTCGTCATGGTGGACACCGAGCTGTGGCCCAATTTTCTGTGGACTGCGCACGCGCGCGGCGTCAAGACGCTGTCGGTGAACACGCGGATATCTGATCGCTCCTTCCGGCGCTCCCGCCTCGTCGCGCCGGTGTACCGCTGGATACTCGGCGGCGTTGATCGCTTCTGCGCCCAGTCCAAGCTCGATGCCCAGCGGCTGGTGGCGCTCGGCGCTCGCGCCGAGTCCGTCGGCATCGTGGGCAACACCAAGTTCGACGAGCCCTGGCCGGAAGTGTCGGAGGCGCAGGCAGCACACATGCGCCAGGAGTTGGGCCTGGGCGCGACGGGCCCCGTGATCGTGGCGGGCAGCACGAACCCGGGCGAGGACCTGCCGGTGCTTGAGGCCTTCTGGCGCGTCCGCGTGAAGCACCCGGACGCGCGTCTGGTGATAGCGCCGCGACATCCGGATCGGGCGGACGAGATCGAGCGCATCATCACTGAGCATGGCTGGCAGGCCCTCCGCCGCACGCAGGTGCTGGAGCAACGCGGGGGGGGCTCACAGGCGGGGGAGGACAGCATCGTCATTCTCGACACCATCGGAGAGTTGGCGCGGGTGTACGCGGTGGCGAACGTCGTGTTCGTCGGCGGCAGCCTCATCCCCAAGGGAGGCCACAACATCCTGCAGCCGCTGGCCCATGGCAAGCCGGTGTTGTTCGGGCCGTATATGCACAACCAGCGGGACTTGGCCGCCATTGCGCGTCGAGAGGGCCTGGCCTGGGAGGTCCGTGGGGTCGAGGAGTTGGCCGGGAAGTTCACGGAGTTGCTCGGCTCCGCGGAGGCGTGCCAGCGCATCGCGCAGCGCGGCGTCGGCGTCATTGAGCAGAACAGGGGCGCCGCGAGGAAGTGCGCCGAGGCTGCCGTCGAGGTGCTTGCGAGGAAAGCCGTATGAGCCTGGCAGAAGTGTGGCAGGAGGTGATCTCGGGCCGCCGCCGTGGTCCGTGGGCCGAACTCCTGGGCTTCGGTCTACGACTCCTTGGGCCCCTCTACGGTGTCGGGGCCATGGTGCACCGCGGAGTGTATGAGCGGGGCGCGCTTCGGCGACACACGCTGGACTGCCCCGTCCTCAGCGTAGGCAACATCACCACCGGCGGCACTGGGAAGACGTCGGCCGTCATCCTGCTGGCCAAAGCCCTTCTCCAGCGCGGTGCAACGCCCGCCATTCTGCTCCGCGGTCACGGGCGACGTGCCGGTGGGACGCTGATCCTCTCAGATGGGCGGATGGGCGGGGATGTAGTGGCCCAGGCGGGCGATGAGGCGTGCATGGTAGCGCGGATGCTGCCGGACGCCGTCGTGGCCGTGGGGAAGCGCCGCGTGGAGGCCGGCAGACAGGTGCTCGCGGAGACCAACGCCGACATCCTGGTGCTCGATGACGGCTTCCAGTACTACCCACTTGTTCGTGACCTCGATATCGTGCTGCTGGATGCCCTCTGGGCGGGCGCCGCGGATCGCATGTTCCCCGCTGGAACGCTGCGCGAGCATCTGAGCAATCTGCGGCGCGCCGACGCTCTGTGGCTGACGCACGTTGACGTGGCGCAGAGGGCAGCCACCGAGGCGCTGTGGCGACTCGTCCCTGGCATGGATCAGCGGACGCGGATCGAGACGCGACATCACCCGGCGCTGCTCAGACGTCCCGACCGCACTGCCACTGAGCAGACGAGCGTTCTGCGCGGGCAGACGCTGGGGGCCCTGTCGAGCGTCGGCAACCCGCTTGCCTTCGAGCTCGGCCTCCGGCGCCTCGGCGCCGCTGCCGTGCGTCCGCTGCGCTTCCCCGACCATCACAGGTACATGTTGGCAGACTTGGAGCACATCAGGAGCCTCGCTGAGGCAGTGGACGTGGTCATCACGACGGAGAAGGATGCCGTGCGACTGCCGCTGCCGACGTGGGAGTTGGGCAATCTGTGGATCCTGCGGTGCGAGATGCAGTTCGTACGAGGCGGGCAGGAAGCCCTACGGATGGTGGACGAGTGCCTGCGCGATCGACTCTGAGGCTCCGTCTGCGGAAGTGGCTCCAGCGCGTCGGCGCACGCTGCGCGGTCCTGGTGGGGTTGGCCCTCACGCGCTACCTGACCGTGCGCCAGATCGATCGGCTGGGCAACGTGCTCGGCTCGTTGGCATATGTGCTGATGATCGGGCGCCGACGGTACATGGCCGAGAACCTCGATCAGGCTTTCGGCGACGGCCTCTCGCGTGGACGCAAGTGTGAGATCGCCACCGCATCCATGCGCAATCTGGCCAAGACGTGCCTGGAGTTTCTGAAGATGCACTGGCTGTCCGGAGAGCAAGTGGACGAGCTGCTGGAGCTCGACGGAGAGGAGCATCTGGCCGAGGCTCTGCGACAGAAGCAGGGGGTCGTCCTGCTGACCGCGCATTACGGGAACTGGGAGCTCACCGGGGCGCGCATTGCCCGCGCGGGGTTCCCCATCAGTGTCATTGCGCGTGACCACGACGA
This sequence comes from Armatimonadota bacterium, assembly GCA_050114035.1. Lineage (GTDB taxonomy): Bacteria > Armatimonadota > Zipacnadia > JAUWAU01 > JAUWAU01 > JAUWAU01. Next base: position 2,750 of record JASFTE010000409.1, read on the forward strand.
CCCAGCCACCGCGGCGGCGGTGAACGGCATCCGGGAGAGCCATGGCGTGCAGGTGCTGCAGCGGGGCGGTGTGCGCGACGCGCTGCGCTGCCTGCGGCGGAATGAGGTGGTTGGGATCCTGCCCGACCACAACATCAGCCAGGGCGGTCTGCTCGTGGACTTCTTCGGGCGGCCGGCCACGACGGCGCCCGGCCCGGCGACCTATGCGCTGCGGACGGGCGCGGCCATCGTGCCCATGTTCTGCGTGCGGCAGGCTGATGGCAGACTGAAGGCCATCTTCGAGCCGCCGATGAAGCTCGTCCGCACGGGCGACCGGGCGCAGGATGTCCTTGTCAATACTCAGCGCATCACGAAGGTGGTCGAAGAGGCCATCAGGCGTCACCCGGAGCAATGGATGTGGATACATCGCCGGTGGAAGAGCGCTCCGCCCCTGGACGGGGCAGCGGCCACGTCAACCGAACCTGGGGTGCCCGAGCCATAGACGCTCTCAGTCGGCCGCGGCGGGACACGTCGCGGTCCTGAGCCGTAGACATCTCAGCCGTACGATGCACGCGAGAAGCAATGAACGGCGGAAGCCTCCGCATCCTGCATATCATCACCCCTGCCAAGCTGGCGGGCGCCGAGCTGTACATGATCACCCTGGCCGAGCACCTTGACGCCCGCGGGCACTACAACAGAGTGCTCTGCAAGCGGAAGACGCAGGCGGTCGTTGACGAGTGTCGCCGGCGCGGTCTGGATGCGCATCCCGTGCGGCTGTACGGGAAGCTCGACGTCAGTGCGCCTCTGCGGCTCGCAGCGGCCATCAGAATGGCACGTGCCGACATCGTCCACACACACCTCTCCACCGCGAGCTTGTGGGGAGCATTGGGCGCCCGGATCGCGGGTGCGCCGTCGGTGGCCACCGTGCAGGGACGCAACACGGCGGCGTGCTATCGCTTCGTGGATCGCCTGATCGCCAACTCCCGCGCGGTCAAGCAGCACATGGTCGAGCAAGGAGTCCCGGCCGAGCGCATCGACGTCGTGTACAACGCCATCGACGTGAGAAGCTTCTCAAGGACCCTGTCCACGGAAGAGGCGAAGCGTCGGCTCGATCTGAATCCGGGCCACTTTGTCGTGGGGACAACAGCTCATCTCTCGCCCAAGAAGGGGCATACAGACCTCCTGGCGGCCGCGCGGCATGTCATCGAGCGTGTGCCAGATGCGCATTTCGTCTTCCTTGGCGACGGGCCACTGCGGTCGCAGCTCACCGCCTGCGCCGAGGAATGGGGCATCGCCTCGCGGGTCAGCTTCCTGGGCTTCCGACGGGACGTTGCCGAGGTGATGTCGGCGTACGACGTGTTCGTGCTCGCCTCATGGTGGGAGCCCTTTGGACTGGTGTTCGTGGAGGCCATGGCCCTCGGTGTGCCAGTGATCACGACCCGGGCTGGCGGCGCTCCCGAGGTGGTGCTGGAAGGGCAGACGGGAATGCTCGTTCCACCCAGGGATGCCGAGGCGCTCACGGAGGCCATCGTGCATCTTGCAGAATCGCCGGACGTCTGCCGCAGCATGGGTCTCGCCGGCCCGGCGAGGGCCGCGGATTTCGACATCGCCCCCAAGTCCCGCGATGTGCTCGCCGTGTACAAGGCGAGCATCGAGGCAAAGCGGCGCGGACGCCCACCTGCCGGCCGCAACGATGAGTGACGCTCGGTCCGCCAAGGCGGGCCGTTCAGACGGAGCGTGAGACAACGTGCCATTGGTCACCGACGCAGCCGAGGCCGCAGAGGTGTATGTCGAAGTGCGCGAGGCCGGCGCCACGATGCCGTGCTATTGCACGGAGAACGTTCACACCCTCGAGGCGATTCTGGGGGCAACGCAGCGGATAGGCGCTGAGTTGGGCATCGCCGAGCCGCCCATCGTCGTCGGGTTCACGGGCAACTACGCGTACCGTCCCCAGCTCGTGCGCTATACAGCAGCCGGAGATGCGCTCGAGGGCTTGTATGCCGTTCGGGCGGACCTCGAGCGCCTCGCTCGACCCGACGGCCCGTACGGTAACGTCCGCGTGATGGCACATCTGGATCACGGCGACCCGGAGGCAGATGCGGACATCATTGAGGCCGGCGTCGGCTTCATCTCGTCCGTGATGTACGACTGTTCGGAGCTGCCTCTGGCGGAGAACATGGAGCGGACAAAGGCCTTCATGCAGGAGATGGAGGGGAGGATGCTCGTCGAGGGGATCGTGGACGAGATATACGGCCCGGAGGCCGGGACCGACTTTGAGCTCACGCGGCCGGAGGACGCGGAGCGATACGTGGCCGAGACCGGCGTCCCGCTCATCGTTGTGAACGTGGGCACCGAGCATCGAGCGGCTGCCGGGGGACACGC
>JASFTE010000410.1:0-5107 GCA_050114035.1 Armatimonadota bacterium
CCTGCCCTTCTTCGTAGGGCCGCCTCTGTGCATCAGCCGGACGCGGGCACGGGGACGAAGCCCAACTGCTCAGCGACGGCCTGGCCCCCGGGCCCTTTGATCCAGTCCAGGTAGTCCTTGACGGGGCCGCTCGGCTGGCCATTGGTGTAGCAGTACAGTTTGCGGGAGATGGGGTACGTACCGGCGAGCACGTTCCCGCTCGTTGCCAGCACGGGTTGGTCTCCCCCCACAGAGGTGACACCAAGCGCCTTCACGCTGTCGTTCAGGTATCCCAGGCCGATGTACCCGATCGCCGTCTTCGTCCGGGCCACGGTAGCAAGCACCGCCTGGTTCGAGGTCTGGTTGAGGGCCTCCGGGGAGTAGTCTCGGCCCGTGTCCGTGCCGTTCAGCGTGACCACGAGGTCCTTGAAGGCCTCGTACGTTCCAGAGGCCGAGTCTCTGTTGATGAGCTGGATGGCGCCCAGCCCGGCAGCGCCGAGCGGCTCCCACTCGGTGATCTCGCCCGTGTAGAGGTCTGAGAGCTCCTGCACTGAGAGGGCCGTCACGGGATTGGACGGATGCACGATCACCGCGATGCCGTCATGCGCGACGATGTGCTCGACCAGGTCCATGCCGGCCTGCTCCGCCTGCTGCCGCTCCTGCTCCTTGATGGCCCGGGAGGAGTTGGCAATCTCCGTCGTACCGGCCATCAGCGCCTTGATGCCGGTCCCGGAGCCGCCGCCCGATATCGCTATGTCGATGTCGGGATGCTCGGCGTTGTAGGCCTCGCGCCACTTCTGGGCCAGAGGCAGAACCGTGGTGGAGCCAACCTGGCGCACGGTCTGCCCGGCCTGGCCCGGCTCTGGCCGGCGGCAGCCCGCGAGGGCGAGAGTCAATGCGCCTCCCAGTGCGAGGATCAGGGCCAGCGCTTCGGTGCGCTGCGGTATGCTGTGCTTTCGTGTGCTCCTCATGCGGTGCCCTCCAGCTTTGCGTTCGGCCCGACATCCCCACTGCGGGCTCAGGCGGCCGGGCACTATCGCAGCAGGTCCCGCAGGGCCTCGGTCTGTTTGTCCTGGGCCTCCTGGATGGCGCCGAGGGCCTGCTCCCAGAGCTGCCGGGCGGCGTCCGCTGCGGCCCCCTTGGCGGCCTCCTCCTGCTGGGCGAGCTGCTGCAGGCCCTGCATCAACTGCTGAATCAGCGCGTCGAAGTCGTCGAACACACCGACCCCCCAGGACGCGGGAAGTCCGCCCTCCTGCGGCGGCCCCCAGCCCATGCGCATGGTGCCGGTGACCGGCGCCGCCTCGCCGAGGGGCTCCAGCCGAAGCACCCAGTCACCCGGCACGGCCGTGGCGTGCGACAGCATGAGGAAGCCCAGACCGCTGGCGGCCGCGACCGCGCCCGTCTCGCCCGGCGGGACCAGGACGGCCTGCATCTGCGTCGCCGGGGTCCACCGGGCCCGCAGATCTATCTGGCCGGCGCCTTCCACGGTCACGTTGTACTCAAAGGGCCCCGGACCCGTGAACTCCACCGGCGGCGGACCTGCCTGCTGAGCCATGGCCGCCAGAGCGCCCAGCCCCGGGACGCCCGTGCCCGGAGTCTCGAATCCCGGCCCGCCGATGGTGAACTGGTAGTCGCCCTCGCCCTCGACCGTGAGTATCATGCGACCCGCCTCATCCTCGGGCAGAGGACCGTACTCCACCGTTTCCGGGTCGCCATACGTCTCGATATTCTCAAGGTAGCTGTCGTCAGGCGAGCGAAGACCCAGCGACACGGAGTCCGGATCCTCCAGCCGCGAGAAATCCCCGGTGAGCCCGATAGTGATGGTCTGTCCGGCCGCTGCCATGAAGCGGAAGGTGTCCTTGCTGTCATCGTCGCCCAGCATGCCACTGTGCGTGCCTGGGCCGATCATGGACGTCTTCTGCCAATTGCGCGGGGCGTCCTGGCCCATGTTGGCGTCGTTCTGCTGCACCGTCTCCAGCGTGAAGCTGTAAGCGCCCTCGCCCGTGGCGCGAATGTACCAAGTCCGCGCGCCCAGCTCGACTCGCGTCAGGTACAAGCGCGTCCGGCCCGGCTCGACATCCTCAATGTACGAGTCCTCGTGATCGCGTATCCTGATGTCAACGTCCACGCTCGTGGTCGGGTCGGAGACCAGTCGGATCACGTCCCCGCCGGCCACCGCGAAGGCGTAGTAGTCGGAGCTGTCCGTATCGCTCAGGGCGCCGGCGTGAGTTCCCGGCTGGATTTGCTCGGCATCCCTCCTGTCATTGTTGGGCTCCGTATCGGCCGCTGTCGGCGCCGCATGCCAGGCGGCGAGGACGAATGCAGTCATCAGCGCAAATGTGCGGATCGCCATCCCACATACCTCCTTGGTGGTCCTGGGCCGGAGTTGGCCCGCGTCTACTTGCCAGTTCGTCACGGACGCGTCGTTTCCTGTTGGCTCGCTACCCGGCGCTACTCGGGGGGCGGCTGTCGATATGCCGGGAAGAAAGACGGGTCGGCGTCCGCCCCGTCCGTGCCGAGGTACTCGCTGCGCAGCTCGCAGAGGTGCTCATACCGGTCGGGCATGAAGACGCGCTGATACGTGCAGAAGGGCCGGCGCTCGGGGGAGAAGCCGGCCTTGAAGCGGAAGAGACCATCGTCGGGCGCCGTGCCGCCCCCGAGGTGCAGTAGGCGGCAGCCGCCCGCGGCCGCGCGCCGGGCCAGCTCGTGAAGCACGGCGTGCATGGTTCCGGAGCTGAGCGCCTCGGCGGCCGTGCAGCCGAAGTGGTAGTGGGCGTACGGGCCCCACTGCATGGCCAGCGCGCCGGCGGCGAGGCGGCCGCCGATGCGGGCCTCCAGCAGCCAGGCGCGGCGGCCCAGCAGCCGGAGCGTGTCGGCGAAGAACTCGCGCGAGAAGTGGTAGTCTCGGCGCGCCTGCCGTCGCCGCATGGTATCCAGGTATACGCGGTGGAAGTCAGTCGTGGCCGATTCCACGCGCGGCGCGAAGAAGGCGGCCCCGGCGCGGTGGGCCTTGCGGACGTTGCGGCGATGGTGGGATGACATCTGGGCCAGCAGGCCCTCGTCGTCGGCATCGAGAGGCACGACGACGGTATCCCACCGATGGGCCACCTCGACGCACTCGCGGGCGAGCTCGTCGTTGCGTAGGACGGGATGCAGCCGGCAGAACTCGGACACGATGCCGGCCTTCGCGCAGTGGCCCCCGAAGGCCTCGAAGAAACCCGCGACGAAGTCCGGGCGCTGGGCATGGTCCGAGCTGGCTATCGGGCCGCCGTAGCCGTACGGGGTGATGATGTCGAAGGCCTCGGCGGCCGGGGAACCAGCCGGCACGAACGGGAGATCGCGGAGCGGGCGCTGGAGGAACACGTGGAGGATGAAGTCCGGCGGCTCGCCGTAGACGAAGGCCGTGGCGACGCCGTCACCCGCGCGCTCCCAGATGAGCGCATACTCCGGCGCCAAGTACACATCCCGCCGCTCCGGCGGCATCTGCTCGAGCAGGCCTCGCCAGGCGTCGTCGGCCACATGGGCTGATAGCAGTGTGGTGTCGGTTGGGCTCATATCGGCGTGGACGCACCAGGCGGCGGTATCGGCACCATGCGGTTGCCTGGTTCCCTATGTGTTGGGTCAAGGCCTTCGCGGCCCGGACTGGAACCTTGGCCGGGGGCCGGTCGTCATAGACACGACCCCGACCGGAGTCCGGCTTCGGGTCATGAGCTCATGAGCCGGGGCACGGGAGCCGATACCGGGTCTGAGCAAGAAGGAGGCAGTACGATGAATCTCAGTGGGAAGGTCACGGCAGGACGGGTGTTCAGCGCCTTGGGCTTCTGCGCGGTCGCGGTAATGCTCGTGTTTGTCTTCGCGGCGATGGCCCAGGGGCCGTCTGCTGCGCGGGGAGGTGCAGTGCCCGAGGGCATCTCGCCCCTGGGGCTGCAGGTCATCGGCCAGAAGGAACTGTTCTCGGGCAGCGATGCGTCGCTGCGCGTCATCACGACCGATCACCGCGTGGACGCGCCCGTGCGGGGCGCCAACGTGGCCATATACCTGGCCAACACGGAGTCGGGCGATACGACGACACTCCTGCGCACCAAGACCAACGCGTCCGGGACGCTGGCGGCCAGTTTCGGCGTGCCGGACGTGGAGCCGGGCGCGTACGAGCTGCGCGTCAGCGCCGACTCGCGAGTCGGCGAGGCCAAGGCGACGCAGAACGTGACGCTGAAGCGCGACTACCGCATACTGCTCACCACGGACAAGCCCCTCTATCAGCCCAACCAGGTGATCCACATCCGTGCGCTGGCGCTGCGCCGGCCGAAGCTCGGCGCCGTCGCGGGCAAGGACATCACGCTCGAAGTGAGCGATGCCAAGGGCAACAAGGTGTTCAAGAAGGCGCTCACGAGCGATGACTTCGGGATCGCGGCGGCCGACTTCCAGCTCGCCGACGAGATCAACATGGGCCGCTACACGGTGCGGGCGCTGCTGGAGGAGACGAAGTCCGAGAAGACCGTCACCGTCGAGCGGTACGTGCTGCCGAAGTACAAGGTCGGCACGACGCTGAAGAAGGACTACTACCTCCCGGGCGAGACGGTCGAGGGCACGGTGCAGGCCGACTACTTCTTCGGCAAGCCCGTGGCGGACTCGCAAGTGACGGTGAAGCTGTCCACCTTCGACGTACAGCTCAGTGAGATCGCCACGCTCAAGGGCACGACGGATGCGAACGGGACGTACGAGTTCGATTCGAAGCTGCCGACGCACTTCGTCGGGCAGCCGCTGGAGCAGGGCGACGCGTATCTGCAGATCGACGTGTCGATCAAAGACCAGGCCGATCACATCGAGAAGGTGACGAAGACGGCGAAGGTCGCCAAGGACCCCATCCGCATCACGGTGGTGCCCGAGACGGGACACATCGTGCCGAACGTCGCCAACAGCTTCTACATCATGACCACGTATCCGGACAGCACCCCCGCGGTGGACTGCCAGGTGCGCGTACAGGGCGAGGCCCGGGCGCTGCGGACCGACGAGCTCGGCATGGCCCGGTACGAGGCGACGCCGAAGGAGACGCCCTACGTGCTCCAGGTCAGCGCCGTGGACAAGCAGGGCAACACGGCCTCCAAGACCGAGAGCATGGAGTTCGATC
>JASFTE010000411.1:0-5075 GCA_050114035.1 Armatimonadota bacterium
AGGGCGATTCGCACCCCCTCATGACGCGCAACCAGTTCGGCCGCGGCGTCGCATACTATGTCCCCCTCCCCCTGCTCTCGCGCCACGGCCTCGACGTGGTGCCGGCCGAGCTTCAGCGATTCGTCTTCGACGCGGCGCTTCCACCGGAAGACAGGCTGGTGAACACCACCGCACCGGACACCGTGGAGGTGGTCCTCCGCCGGAAGGGCGACGAATACGCCCTGCACCTGGTCAACCTCGCCCTTGGCAACCGGGAAGTCACCAAGGCGGGAACACGACGGTACACGAAGATCACCGACATCGCCCCTGGGCCGCGCAGAGAGATCTCGATCCGCCTCCCACGCAGACCAACCGCCGTTACCCTCCAGCCGCAGAATGCGCCCCTCGAGAGATGGACGTTCGAAAACGGCCGCCTCGAGGCCACAGTGCCGGAGTTCGACGTACACCAGATGGTAGTGATGCAGGTCGAGTAGCCAGGTTGTAGACGCGGAGGAGACTTCTTGGACAGGGAGAGAGTGTGGACGATGCGGTGGGAGCGAGTGCCCATCCTGGGGAAGAACCCGGTCTTCTGCTTCGAGGTCCGATGGCTGTGGCGGCGCGGGCCGGTGATCGCTGCGCTCGGCCTCCTGACTCTCCACACCACGTTCGGGTTCTGGTGGTTCCAGGCTACCATCGCCTCCGTCTTCGGCCCGGCGAGCGATTGGTTCGGCATGTGGGGAGACGTCTGGACGAAGCTTGCGTGGCTGACGTGTGATCCGCCTCCTCCCCGCCTGTTCGAGGACTTCCCCGGGCACGACGTCTCCGTCCTGGGCTCCGATCATCTCCACCGGGCCTACGTAGCAATGCTCTGGCTGAGCTTCTTGGCGAAAGGCACAGCCAGGTTCTGCGTGCCGGGCATCGCCGCCGCCTCCACTGCCACCGATCACATGGGTCGCCGGCTGGAGCCCCTCGTGGCGAGCCGCATGACCCTCGGCGAGATCCTATTAGGCAAAGCCGCGGCGCTCATCCTCATCTTCGCCCCGCTGCCGTTTCTCGTCATTGTGCCTGTGGGGCCCTTGGCGCGCGTCAGCCCACTGTGTGTGCTCCTGCCGGTCCTGACTGTCCTCGAGCTGCTCCTCGCGCTATCTGCCGGCGCCCTGATCGGCGTCCGCGTCGGTCTCTCGCCCCGCGGCGGGCTGCCCGCGGCCATCGCTGGGAGCATTGTGGTCGCCGCCGTCGCTCTGCCCATCGCGGCCGGTGGCCTCGGCACGATCCTTGCGCTCCTCCTGCTCCAACTGTGCGGCCGGCTCGGCGTGGCCGGGATCCCCGGTTGGCTCTCGATGGCGGCGGCGCAGGTCGCCATATACGCTGTCGCCGTGGCGTTCTTCTGGATCACGGCCGGGCACGCCCTCGACCGCGTTGCGGAGTGAGACCGCAGCGCGGAAATGTGATATCCTGAGTCACGCCTGGACCCCACCATATCCACGAGTGCCCGGGGAGTTCACAGATGCTCCGCTGGGAACGAGTGCCCATCCTGGGCAGCAATCCGGTGTTCTGCTTCGAGGCCCGGCGGCTGTGGCGCCGGGGCAGAGTCGTGTGGCTCGTGCTCGTCGTCCTCGGCGTCGGGCTCCTGGGGTGGGCGGTGCACCTGACGGCGCTTCCGCCTCTGGAGGAGCTGCTGCCCCTTGGCAGCAGCTCGCGCCTGTGGTGGATAGCCACCGAGGCATTGCCACCAACGGCGCCGCTGGAGGATTGGCCGAGGTTCCTCGTGGGGCGGCTGGGACCCGGATGGGGCAGCACCGGCACGTATCTGTTGATGGCGACACTCCTGCTGCCCCTCCAGGCGGCCGCCCGGTACGTGCTCCCGGCCCTGGCCGCCCTCTCCGTGACCGCCGATCGGGCCGCCGGGCGCCTGGCCCCAGTCGTGCTCACACGTCTGCGAGCGCGCGACATACTGCTCGGGAAGCTCATGGCCCTCGGCGGGCCCATCTGCCTGCTCCTCGTGCTCGTGGGCGGCCTGACCGGTCCACTGGCGCACATGGCCGGGGCTCCGTCTCCCATGGTGGTGCTGCCGACGGCGACGGCTCTGGCGGGGATGTTCGTGGGCGCGCTTCTGGGGATCCGGGTTGCGCTGTCAGTGCGTCACCCGGGCAGCGCCGCGTGCGTCAGCGTCTTCGCTGCCGGGATCGTGCTGCCGATCGTCTCGAGCGTGATCGCGCATACCGTCGACGTCTACGCGCTGCGGCTGTTCCTTCGGTTCACGATGCTGCTCGGAGTGGCGGTCGATCGCTGGACGGCGTACTTGATGGTCATTGGCACGATCCAGGTCGCCGTGTGCGCGGTCGCATTTGCCGGGCTGTGGTTCAGCACCAAGCGCGCCCTCGCGCGGGCCGCGGAGTAAGGCGAGCCGGCCCCCGGGCAGCTCGGCGTCCTCCCAGCCGCTGCGCTCGGCGATGCCGTTGCTGCAGATGCCATAGCCGAGCACGATGTAGTCGTGCCTCTCGTGGTTGCCTTCCGGCTTCATCCTCTACTGACCACTGACCACTAACCACTGCCTCCCTGCTCTCTGTGGTTCACCGCCTCTGGCCTTCCAACCACCGGAAGTAATCTCGCACAAGCTCCTCGAAGTCCAGCGGCAGCCCCTCCGGCGGCAGCATCGGCTCCTGCAGTCCGGCGTCGGCCCGACGCGGGGTGCGCAGAGCCGGCGGGCTCGTCGGCGCCTCGTACGCCTTCGCCTGCACGGCCTTGCGCTCGGGCCGCTGCTCCTTCGTATGCAGCGACCGTTGCGCATCGAGCATCTTGCGCAGTATATCGCCCTGCGTCTGCAGCGTCTCGCGGTCGGCGCGCGCCTCCCGCAGGTCGTTCTCCACGTCACTCATCTGCCCGGGCACGTCGCCGAGCTGGTCGGCGAAGCTGGATTCGCCCTCCTGCTGCGACTGCCGCAGCATCTTCTCCAGCGCGCTCCGGATGAGCTCCTGCTCCGCCGCGAGCTGCTGCAGGGCGCCGGGCCCTGGCATCAGCGGCGGGCCGGTCCCGCCGAGCTGCTCACTCGTCTGCTCGTTGACGGCCTGTTGGCCCTGGGCCATCGCCTCGAGCTGCTTCAGGTACTCCTGCAGCGCCATCTGCTGCGAGGCCCCCGCGGCCCGCTGCGCGAGCTGGAGCAGCTCGGATGCCGTCTCGTTCAGCGCCCGCATCGTCCCCCGCTGCCCCGAGAGCGCCCGCGACGCGGACGCGCCCCGGATGTCCCGGGCCGCCTGCCGCGCACGCTCCGCCCCAGCCTCGGCCCCCTGCGCCAGCGACGGCTGAACGCTGGGCGTCTGCCGGGACAAATCCCGCACCCCCCGCGCGAGCTGCTCCGCGCCCTCCGCGACCGCCTCCTGCTCCCGGGAGAGCCGCTCCAGCTCTCGCTTTCGCCCCATCAGGTCCTGCTGCGAGCGACCGGACAGGGGCTCGGTCCGCTCGATCAAGCCCTCCTGCTGCTGGGAGAGGTAGAGAGCGTCCCGCGCCATCTGCTGAAGCTGCGCCGGCAGCGCCCCCCGCGCGTCGCCGAGCGCCTCGGCCTGTCGCTGCTTCAGCCCCGCCAGCATCCGCCGCAGCGCCGACAGCGCGCGCGTCTGCGGCGCCACCGCCCGCTTCGGCTGTCCCTGCCGCAGACGCTGAGCCGCATCCCGCATCGCGCTCCGGGCGTCGCCGGTGTCCGCCAGGCTGCGGATCTGCTCCGCCGCCTCCTGCATTTCATCCGCTAGCTCCGCCAGGTGCTGCTCCAGCTCCGCCGCGGCGCGGCTGACGGCGTCTTGCCGCTGCGCCTGACGCTCCAGCTCCCGCTCCTCCGCCTCCCGGGCGGCGGCCTCCTTGGTGCTCTGCCGCAGATCCTCCTGACGCCGGACGAGCCGCTCGGCCATCTCGACGGCTTGTCCCAGCCGCTGCTCGCGCTGCACGCTCTTCAGCAGCTCGATGGTCTGCTCCAGCCGCTCGAGCATTTGCTGCTGCATGTCGCGCGCCTGCAGAAGCTGCTGCCGCACGGACTCCTGGTTGATGGCCCCCAGCGCCTCCTGCACCCGCTCCAGCGACGCGCGCAGACCCTCGTCCAGCGTCTCCTGGAGCAGCTTCTGCAGCTCCCCGACCCTCTCCATCATCTCCGGCGTGACCAGCTCGTTGACGTTCATCTGGCGCATCGTGTTGGCGATCGCGCCGTCCAGCTTCTCGGTGAGCGCCTCCACGCGCTGCACCGCGTCCTGGAGCCGGGCCGTCTGCTGCTGGCGGGCGCGGCCGGGCCGGTCCAGCTCCCGCGTCATCCGGTCGAGCTCCACGCCGAGCTGCTCCACCTCATCCCGCAGCTCGTGCAGCGTCTGCATCTCGGCCTGCTCCGTCTGCTCCAGCCGCTCGCGGGCCTTCGCCATCGCGGGCTGCGTCAGCCGCACCACGTACGCGCGCGACGCCCCATGCTTGGGGCCCGAGACCGTGTCGTTGTCGCTGACGACGGCCCGGTACGTCACGGCATCGCCGGGCGAGAGCGCCATGGGCGAGAGGTCCAGCGTCCGCTGCAGCCGCACCGTCGCCGTACCCGGATGGGCAAGCTCCCGCGTCTCCCACTCCGGCGCCTCGTTTACCCGGTACTGCAGCGCCACGCGGCTCAGCCCGAAGTCGTCGGCGGCCGACAGCACGATCGCGATCGGCCCCGCCTCTTCCAGCGAGAGGTCCTCCCCCGGCTCCTCGATGCGCACCACGGGCAGCGCGTCGGCGACGGCCCGTATGCGGAAGCTGATCCCCGGCGCCTCGTCGCCTTCGGTGAGCAAGCAACACGTGATGTCCCGCCGCAGCACGAAGCGCGCCTCCGCCCGCTGGCCGCCATCCGTCGCCATGGCGATGCGCTCCGGCGCTCCACCCTCGCTGGCGACCTCGACCCGCGCGGAACCGCGCACTCGGCCGCTCACGCCGACGCGCGTCCCCAGGAGCGCCGCCACGTCCCGGGGCAGATCGGTGACCGTCCGCTGCGGCAGCCCTGAGTAGCTCGGTGGCGTCAGCGCAAGCGTCACGTCAGTGATGGGCGGCGGGGCGGTCGCCTCCACCACGGGCCGCTGCGGCGCGGCCCGGAT
>JASFTE010000412.1:0-5067 GCA_050114035.1 Armatimonadota bacterium
CACCGGGCCCCTAGCCACTGCCACTGCATGGCGTTGGAGGCTCCCGTACGTGCTCTCCAGCCACGGGTCCGACATCCCGGGCCACAACCCCGACCGGTTTCGGCTGGAGCATGCCCTTCTGAAGCCGGCTTGGCGCGCCGTCGTGCGACGCGCATCGTCTGTCATTTGCCCCAGCGAGTGGCTCGGCCGGCTGGTGCGGCAGAACATGCCGTCTGCCGGGCCTCCCGTGCACGTCATCCCCCACGGTATCGACTGCGCCCGCTTCGACCCGACCAGGCCCCGGCGCAAGCGCGTCCTGCTCGTCGGCCGCCTTCTGAAGCAGAAGGGCATCCACTACCTCCTGCACGCGGCCTCCCATCTCCCCTCGGGGTGGGAGGTATGCATCGCCGGCGACGGCCCGTACCGCCCGCACCTGGAGCGACTGGCCGCGGAGGTGGCGCCGGCGGCCAAGTTCCTCGGGTGGATCGACAGCCAGGATCCGCGCCTGGTTGAGTTGTACGAGACGTCGGCCATATTCGCGTTCCCCGCAGATAAAGAGGCCTTCGGCATGGCGCTGCTCGAGGCGATGGCGGCTGGATGCGCCGTCGTTACCACCGATGCCAGCGGCTGCTCGGAGGTCGTGGGCGACAGCGGCGTCATCGTCCCCCCGCATGATGCCGCGGCGCTGGGAGACGCCCTCTCCGGACTTGCCCGTGACGAGCGGCGTGCCGAATCCCTCGGGCGTCGCGCGCGCGCGCGCGCGAACCGCACCTACTCGTGGCGCGCTGCGGCGGCGCGCTACGCCGAGCTTCTCCAGCAGGCCGCCGGGGGCTGAGCGATGTGGACCACATCGAGACGCGACGGACGACCGCGTGACGCCGGCGGGAGCTCCCGGCGCACGGCCATCCCCTGGCCGGTGTGGTTGGCAGTCGTCCTCGCCGTCGCGGTGCGCGTGGGCCTCATCACGGCCTACTTCGGCTGGGATCGCCCCCTGGGTCAGGACGGCGCGGACTACCACGCCCTCGCGGCAAACATCGTCGCGGGCCACGGATACGCGGTCTTCCCCGGCCGGCCGAGCGCCTGGCGACCGCCCGGGTACCCCGCGTACCTGTCGGCCGTCTACGCCGTCACCGGAGGCAGCCATGCCGTGGTGCGCGGAACGCACTGCCTCCTTGGCGGGGCCCTTGCTTTCCTCATGTTCCTCCTGGGCCGCGCTCTCGCCGACCATCGGGTCGGCGTCGGCGCCGCGCTGGTTGCCGCCATCTACCCCCTCTTCGCGGCGATGGTCGGGTTCCTGTACACGGAATCGCTGTATCTGCCGGGCGTCGTCGCGGTGGCCCTCGTGTTCCTGTGGCTCCGGGAGGCCCCGTGTGGCACACGGGCGCTCGTGCTCGGGGCCGCCGCGGGGCTCAGCGCTCTGATCCGCCCGAACCTGCTCATACTGCCCGTTCTCGGCGGCGCTGCCCTCTGGGCCGGGGGGCTGCCGCTCAGACGTGCCTCGGCGTTGACCGCGGCAATGGTCGCCGGCGCGGCGCTCGTCGTAGCGCCCTGGACCGCGCGCAACTGGGCCGTCCTCGGCGAGCTGGTGCCCATCTCCACCAATGGCGGCATCACGCTCTTCATCGGCAACAACCACCGGGCCACCGGCGGCGGCGGAGTCGAATGGGCAGTCGTGGGACATCCCCCGGAGGAAGCCGAGCGCGAGTACGCCCTTCTGGGACTGGAGTGCCCCTCTGGGAGCTACCCGTCCGGGATCGACTTCTGGCCGGACCTCTCGGAGGTCGAGAACGACCGGCGCTACCGCGAGCTCGCCTTGACATGGATGCGGCAGCATCCGCGAGAGGCCGCCGCTCTGGTACCCAGGAAGCTGGCCAAGTTCTGGAGTTGGCGCATTACCAGCTCGCGTGACTACACCAGGCGGTACGCCTGGCTCAGCCTTTGCTCTTACGGCGTCATGCTGCCCTTCGCCATCCTGGGATTCGTGCTCTCGCTGCGCAACTGGCGGCGCTGGTCGGTCGTGTACGCCATGGCCGTGCCCTACATCCTGTCCGCGTGCGTCTTCTATGGCAGCGCGCGCCTCCGGCTTCCGGTTGACTGCTTCCTCATCATCCTGGCCGTGTTCGCTGTGGTGCAGCTCCAGGACTGGCGCGCCCGACGCGGCAGAGGAGCCCGGCCGGCGCCCGACGAAACCTGAGAATGCGCGTTGCAGCCCCAATCCTCGTGCAGGGACACGCCCCGTGCATCCGTGCGAGCAGGCGAAGGCCGGGCCGCCGGCGTCCGTTGACGCGAAGCCGGGCCGCCTCCTTCTGGCGCTGCCGGCCTACAACGAGGCGGCCGCTCTCCCGCGTCTTCTGCCACGCGTGCACGAGGCCATGGCGGACGGCGGCCTGGCGTACGAGATCGTGGTGGTAGACGACGGGAGCACCGACGGGACGGCCGAGATACTGCGGGAGCGCGCGCGGTCCCTCCCGCTGCACATTGTCACCCACGAGACGAACGCCGGTCTGGCGCAGACGATGCACGATGCCCTGCAGACCGCACTCCAGCGTGCCGGGCCGCGGGACGTTATCGTCGCCATGGACGCCGACGACACGCACGAGCCCGCACTCGCGCCGCAGATGGCGCGGATGGTGCGAGACGGGCACCATGTTATCATCGCGTCCCGCTACTGCGAGGGCAGCCAGGTGAGCGGCGTCCCATTCACGCGCCGTGTCATGAGCCGTCTTGCGAGCTACGCATGCCGTCTGCTGGTGCCGATCCCCGGCGCGCGCGACTACACATGCGGGTACCGCGCCTACGACGCGGAGTTCCTGAGACGCGTGTGGGCCGGCCGCCCGCCGCCGGGGGAGATGGCGGGGTTCGAATGCACGCTCGATATCCTGCTGGCCCTGCATCGGGCCGGAGCCGTCGTGGGGGAGGTGCCGCTGAGCCTCCGCTACGACCGCAAGCCCGGGGGGAGCAAGATGCGCGTTGGCCTCACCGCGGTCAGCGCCCTGAAGCTGCTCTTGCGCTTCCGCCTTTGCCGGTCCGAACAGGCTGTAGGCCGCTCCGGGGATGGCTGAGCACCGATCGTCCCAGATGGCGGCGGCCAAGAGATCGAACCACTGCACGGGAGAGACACCTTGACGCGTAGGACGGCTCTGCTTTTACTCCGAGCGACGGTGAGTGTGGCCCTGCTGGCCTTCGTTCTCGCCTCGCTCGACCTGTCCGAGGTCGCCACGCGCCTGCGCCTTGCTGCGCCGGCTCCTCTCGCACTCATCGTCCTGGTCGTCGCGGGCGCGCTGGGGATCAAAGCCCTGAGGCTCCAGATGCTCCTGTCCACGCTTGGCTGCAGCCTGCGCTGGCGCGATGTCCTGGCGGCCAACCTCCTGGGCATGTTCTACAACCTGGTCCTGCCTGGGGTCGTCGGAGGCGACGTTGCCCGCGGATGGCGACTCAAGAACCTCACCAACACGACCGCTCGGACGGCCGTGTCAGTTGCGGCGGATCGCATCACGGGCTTGATCGCGCTCGTGCTCCTCTGCGTCGGAGGGCTGTGGCTTGCCCCTGCCTTCCCGGCGCGAGAGGCCCTCCGACTGACCGCCGTGGGGCTCCTGGCCGCGCTCGGACTCGTAGTGGCATTCTCGCTCGCCCCACGCAGGCGGCGCGCCGCCCCGGATGAGGCCGTCGGCTTCCTGCGCCGCTTCATGGCCCAGGCCGACGAAGCGCTCCAGGCGTATCGGGATCGCCCGAGTGCCTTGGGCAGCGCACTGGGCCTCGGGCTGGCCCTCCAGATCCTCGTGGCGTTGACCAACTACCTGGCCTGTCAGGCCTTCGGGCTGCAGATATCCCCGGCGAATGTGCTCTGGGTGACTGCGGCGGTATCTCTGGCACTCTCGCTGCCGATCTCGGTTGCGGGTCTGGGAGTCCGGGAGACCACCTATGTTGTTCTCCTGGGGCACTGCGGCGCCGCCCCATCGCAGGCGCTTGGCGTCTCGCTGGTGACTCTGGCGGTGTTCGTGTCCTGCGGCCTCGCCGGCGGGGTGCTGCAGCTCCTCGGGCTCGGCACTCGCCCGCAGGAATCCGCGCCTCCACATCTGACCTCCCAGGAGGCTGAGTAGCCGTATGCACGCTGACGAGCCCGCGCCTGCCGAGACAACCGGCGGTCGTTGGCCCCCCGCAGCAATCGTGCTTATCGCGGCAGCCGCCGCCACTCGTCTCGTCAATCTCGGCTCCGCGCCCTACTTCTTCTCCGACGAAGCCCTCAACGCCGAGACTGCCCTCGGGATGATGCGTACGGGGTCAATGGTGCGCTACTTCTTCGACTTCCCGGCGCTGAGCATCGGCAAGCCCATCTTCCACTACTGGCCCATGGCCGCGTCCTTCGAGCTCTTCGGCGTCGGCGTCTGGCAGGGGCGGCTGATCTCCGCGCTCCTCGGCATCGGCACCGCCGCCGTGGTGTACCTCCTCGCTCGTCATCTGTTCGGTCGAGCCGCCGGGCTCGCCGCCCTTGCCCTGTACACCTTCAGTCGCTACACGCTCTACATGGACCGCTCGATGAAGGAGGACGCCCAGGCGGCCTTCTTCGCCCTGCTCGGCATCTACCTCTTCGTCCTCGCCTGGGAGCGCCGCCGATCGCCGCTCATGGCCGCCGCCGGCGGCGCGCTGGGGCTGTCGCTCTTCACCAAGCCCTCCGGGTTCTTTGTGCCTCTCGGGCTCGCGGCCTATGTCATCGCCCGGTGGCTCCGCGACCGCGAGCACAGGCGCTGCTTCGTCGCCCTGATCCCTCTCGCCCTCGGCTCAGCCCTGCCCATGGCGATCTGGCTCATCTACATCCTCCACGTTCGCGACCATCCTCCCTACGATGTTCCTCTGGAGCAGGTAACACGGGGATTGACACCCTATTCAGTCTACGGCGCTCTGCACTCGCCCCTTGGGCAGCCGGGGCTCAAGGCGCTGGCCTCAGGCGCACTGCATCTCTTCGCGAACCTGCTCCTGCGGGACGAGGTGCGGCTGCTTGGCCTCGTGGGGTTGATGTGGATGCTCCTGGCCCGTCGGCCCCGATGGGCGATCCCCTGGGCCTGCATCGGGGCCGCCCTCTTCTGCTAT